>JBBSEO010000005.1:0-23753 GCA_038239645.1 Chthoniobacterales bacterium
CCAGACTAAGGTAGGCGTGCTGTTCGGTACTTCCGAGCGGGATCACCGCGCGATCGTGGCCGCGCAGGTATTCCTCCACCATCATCCAATTCATTTCGCGAATGCGCATGGGCTAAAGCTAACTCACAAAAGTGCTGATTTCCGCCAGCGGTTTACGCGTGATGTCTGGCACCCTCGCCTCGTCTGCGGGATGTCCGACGACGAGGAGAACGAACGGCTTTTCAAAAGATGGTCGTCCCAGGATCCGATTCAGGAATGCCATTGGACTCGGCGTATGGGTGAGTGCCGCCAGCCCGGCGGCGTGCACCGCGGTGACGAGGATTCCCGCCGCAATCCCGACTGACTCGATCGCGTAGTAGGTTTTGCTTTTCGTGCCGTCAGCTAACAAACGATAGGGCTGAGCAAAAACCGCGATCAGCCAGGGCGCAATTTCCAGGAAAGGCTTTCGCGAATCCGTCCCGATGGGAGCGAGCGCCGCGAGCCATTCCGCCGGAGCACGGTGCTGATAGAATTCGCGTTCTTCCTCCTCCGCCGCAACCCGAATCTGCCGCTTGATCTCGGGGTTACTTACCGCCACGAAATGCCACGGCTGCAAGTTCGCACCGTTTGGCGCCGTCCCCGCCGCGCGGATGCAATCGGCGATTATTTCCTTCGGCACCCTGCGATCGGAGAAATCGCGGATGGTGCGGCGGACCTGCATCGTCTGGTAAAATCTCTGCGCCTCCTGGGCCATTTCCTCGTCCGTCCGAGACGGACGGGAGGGCGCCGCGACCATTGGAAATTCAGCTGACATTCGCGGCGCGTTCCCTGATTCTTAACCGCATGAAAATCGTCACGATCATCGCGCGTATCCTACTTGGTCTCGTTTTCGTTGTCTTCGGTTTAAATAATCTTTTGCACTTCAGTCTAATGCCGGCATTAAGCGGACCGGCCGGAAACTTCCTCGGCGCGATGGCCAGCACTGGCTACCTGCCGGTCATCGCCACTCTCCAGGTCGTGGCGGTGCCCTTCTGCTCATCGGCGTCTTCGTCCCTTTCGGGCTAACGATTTCTTGGTCCAATCATCGTGAACATTGGGCTCTTCCATGTGTTGAGGAGAAGCAGGACCTGCCCGTGGCCGCGGCCGTCATCCTGGTCTGGCTCTTCCTTCTCTGGAGCTATCGGGCGGCTTTTGCCCCGCTCTTCCAGCGCTAGATTAAAAACGAAACAATCTCGTTCGCGGCCCGATGATTCGACCAGAACCGTTCACCGTCGAAGGCGAGCGAACGAGGGGCAAAGGGCATCGTCGCCAAATCTTTTACGACCGCGCCCTCTTCTCGCAGCGACCTTCGTGCGATCGTCCAACGCTCTCCCTCCTGCTCCGTGCCCCGCAGAAGATAGAGGGCGTGATCGACGATCACGTGACCGCTGATCTCGGCCCCGATCTTGATCTCGTCGATGATTTGCCCCTCATCGCTTAATCTCACAATTCGATGCTTATACCATTGGCTGAGATACAAGTCGTCGCCGTCGAAGCTTAGGTAAGAACCGGTGAGGTCAGGGCAGGCGAACCTCTTCGTGAAACCTTCGCCCTCCGTATAGGTGTAAACGTAACGATCGTCGTCTTTCCCCTCGCCGATCGTGCAGTAGAGTCCGGCGCGGCCGAAAGCTGCCGCCCAAACCACCCCTCGCGGTTTGACCTCTTCGCGAATGCTCAGGTCCGCCGCGTCGAGCCGGTAGAGCAGGCCGAGGTCTCGCGAACTCACCCAAAGATCGTTTCCAGTGCACGCCAGCGCCTGCGGCGTGACAAATGGGGAAGGTCTCTTCTTTACCTCACGCATGATCGATCCCGGTGAATGAATCAGGGCGAACGATGTTCTTAAAAAGACTGAGGTGTTGCCGGAGCCGGCGAGATTCGTCCGCTCTCAGATCCTTTCGCGCCAAGGCGCGTTCTTCATTCTGAATCGCGGCGTCAAAATCTCCATTCGCCGCGTTCGCCATGGCGAGGGTGTCGATCATGCTTTCATCCTGCCACGCGAAAAGCTTGCAAGCCATCGTCGCATCTTTCAGCGCCTGCGCGGGATCACGGTTTTCCGCGCAAACCAGGTGAAGGCGAGCGCGTTCGCCGTAGGCCCGTGCCAGGGCGTCCTGCCGCGCTCGAATACTGATGACATGATCAATTTCCTTCGCACTCGCCGCGCAGCGGCCAAGGGAATAATTGATGCGCGCGCGCAAAAGCGCCGCTTCCGCAAAGGTAGAATCTTTTTTCAGCGCTTCGTTACAATCTCGCAGCGCCTCCTCATCCTTCCCTTCTCCAGCGAGAATCTGCGCACGGATGTAGTAGGCCGGGAAGAAGGTAGGATCCGCCTTGATCACCGCGTCTAATTTCACTTTCGCCGCCGCCGCCTCCCCTTTTAACCAGAGAGCCTGCGCCGCCATCGTCACGTCCATCATCGCCACGCGGGAACTTCCCGCACCGACCGTGATCGGCTGGCCCGCCTTCCCGCGAGGCAGTCCCACGAAGAGTAGAAGGCAGATGAGTGAACTCCGAAAAAGCGGTGGCATGCGCGGCGCGTTTTTAGAGGGAACCCCGGGCCGTGACAATGAAAAAAGAAACACCGTTGGCCATGACTTGACCCGCGTGTCACAATCTCCGTCGAAGTATGAATTCCTATCTCGTCCAAGTCATCTTTTGTTTTCTTTTAGCCGCCGCCGCGCAAGCTAAGACCGTCGCGCTTGTTGGTGGCCGCCTGATTGATGGCTTCGGGGGTCATCCTCTGGCCAATAGTGTCATCCTGATCGAGAACGAACGTGTCACTGCCATCGGTCAGGTGGGCGTGTTACCGGTGCCCGCAGACGCCGAAATAATCTCGACTGAAGGAATGGACGTGCTGCCAGGGCTCTGGGATTGCCACGTGCACACGATGTTACTCGGCCATAGCGATTACGAGCATTGGGACAAGACCTATCCCGCGCGTCTGGGCAGTGAAGTCATGCCGGCGGCAGCGAAGCAACTACTCATGGCAGGCGTCACGAGTGCGCGCGATCTCGGCGGTCCGCTGAAAGAAAGCATCGACGTGCGCGATCGGATTAATCGTGGCGAGATTCCCGGCCCGACGCTCTATGTCGCGGGCCCGTTCATTCAACACGAATCCTACCCCGGCACCGAAGCGTTTCGCTGGGGCGTCAAAGGAGCCGCCGATGCCAGGGCCAAGGTAAAGCAAATCGCGGACGCCGGGGTGAATATTGTGAAGTTGATCGACCAGGACCAGATGACGATGGAGGAGGTCAAGGCGGTCGTCGACGAGGCGCATGCCCATAAACTTCCCGTCGTCGCGCACGCGCATCGCCCGGAGGAAATCCGGCGCGGGCTGGCCGCGGGCGCGGATTGCTTCGAGCACACTGGCTTGGCCGCCGCGCCGAGCTATCCCGAAGACATCCTCCAGGCGTTGCACGAGCGCACCGCGAAGATGAGCCTCGGACCTCTCTTCTGGTGTCCGACGATCGAAGGTTTTCTTAACTATGAATCGTTAGTCGACAACCCGGAGTCGCTCGATGATCCCGCCAACTACGCCGGCGTTCCGGCCGACATTGCGGAAGACATCAAGAAGTCGGTCGCCCATCCCAACCAACTGGCCTACTACCAGATTACTCCCCAGCGTGCGACGACCGTCCGGCACAAGTTCAAACAGTTGCAGCAATCCGGCGTCGTCCTCCTCATCGGCACCGATAGCGGGATACCGATGAAGTTTCATCACGGCTCGACCTGGCACGAGCTGGACGCCTGGGTGAATCAACTCGGCGTCGATCCGATGATGACGATCCGCGCCGCCACCTATTGGCCCGCCGTCATGATGAAAGTCGACAAGGATTACGGTTCAATCAGCGTCGGGAAGTTCGCTGATGTCATCGCGGTCCGCGGCGATGTTCTGCGACATATCGACCTGCTCCAGCATGTGGAGGTGGTCGTGAAACACGGGCAGCGCGTGAAGTAGTCGCGCCCTTTGTCGTTAGTCAGATTTGCGGAACGTTTCCGTTACTTTTCCGACAACCAGCCCCAGCTTTCGGATCGTGGTGTAATTCAAGATCGAGCGTCCGTCAGGCTGGAGATACATCCACTGCGTCATCTCCACGTTCTCGAGCGAGTGCCCGGGTGAGAGCGCGAGCGTAAAGGTCCAGTGGAAGGAGTTGCCTTCGGTGACGCCGGTCGCGCTTCCGACCATGTCATTCGCGGTGGCGATAAAGTGATGTTCGTCCTGACGCCGAATTCGCCAGGACCGGTGTTGTCGCTTCCCATCACTGAATTCCAGATTCTGTTCGAGCACGAGCGTGTCACCGCGCCGTTGCCCTCGCGTCTGGGTCTTCACGCCTCGGGTCGCGGCAATCGGGCTTTCGACTTTCCCTGAAGAAGATGTTCGCCCAGTGAAGAACTCGATTGGGTCAAAGCGAGGCCGATTCCTGCGAAGCCCTGGTGCGTTTCCCGTCGTACAACTCACGGAGAAAGCAGCGATGATCATCAATCCGAGGAGCGAAACGATCTTCATCCCGTTACCTCCGCTTCTCAACGCCCCCCGGACGCACCGAATTCGGAAATAATTCAGATTTCAGGCAAGCGAGTTTGAATTGTGTCGAAGAACACTATGGCTACCTTCGGGCATGTGGCTACCTTCGGGCATGAGCGACACCTTGAAGCACGCCCCCGACCTGACGAAGCGTCCACCACGCAGCCCCCGCGTGCGACTGGGCGGCTTCGTCACCCTCGCCCGGATCGTCGATAAAGGCCGGGCCGACCTGGCCGGGACCGCCGGCGAATACAAATACAACAATCCCATCGATCATCATTGGTTTCGCTTCACCGGCATCACGGCGGAGGCGCTGAAGGCCGAACTGGCGACGGGCAAAGGTGACGGCGAAATTCTTTCGTGGATTGAGAAGAGTGCGCCGCAGAAGCGAATGCCCTGGGAGATCCAGCAATGGAGCGCCTACTTCAGCGAGCGCGGGCCGGACGGCGATGTCGAGACCCTGGAGTTCTTTGCCAAACGTGTCGGTGAGATTATCCCAACCCGCGAAGATGTGCGCACCTGGTTCGATTACCTCGACCTCGACGATCACGTGACTTTCGGCGGGAAGCCCTAGCTCGACGCCACTCCCCCCCGATCGCATGACGACCGAGCCTTCCCTCGTCGGACTCCCCCCTGGCGTCTCTGCGGATGAAGCCTCCGCCCAGTTCGATCTCCTGCAGCGGAAATTGGTTCCTCTCTGGAAATCGATCGAGTCGTTCAACCAGGATGAGCAAACCATCGTCGTCGCCCCTTCGATGTCGATCGACATGTCCGCGACGGGTTCGATGGTGCAAGCGTACGAGGAGCGTTTTCTTTTCCTTCTTCTTCTCCTTTCGCAGCCGCGGGCGCGGATGATCTATCTTACCTCACAGGCTATTCATCCCAGCGTGGTCGAATACTACCTCGACTTACTACCTGGAGTAATTCCGAGCCATGCGCGACGTCGGCTTACTTTGCTCTCGCCTTACGATGATTCCCCTCGGCCGCTGAGCCTGAAGCTACTCGAACGTCCGCGTTTGCTCGAAAGAATCGGAGCCAGCATCGCCGACAAAAATCGCGCGCACCTGGTCTGCTACAATACAACGTTTCTCGAGCGAAACCTCGCGCTTCAGCTCGCCATTCCTCTTTACGGCGCCGATCCCAAATATCTCTCCTTCGGAACCAAGACCGGTTGCCGTCAGCTCTTCGCGGAGGCCGCGGTCAATCACCCGCTCGGATTCAACAATCTAAAAAGCCTCGAAGACGCGGCGGAAGCCCTGGGCAAAATGCGCGCGCAACGCCCGGCCATCGCCCAAGCGATCGTGAAATTGAACGAAGGTGTTTCCGGGGAGGGCAACGCGACCGTCGATCTTTCGGGTTTGGAAGACCCGTCGCCCGCGGCGATCAGCGAAAGATTGCGCGCGATGAAGTTCGAACTTTCGTCGACCCGCTTCGAGGACTACGCCAAGAAATTTCGCGAGCGCGGCGGCGTGGTGGAAGAACGAGTGGGCGTCGGCGCGACCGAAGTTCGCAGTCCCAGCGTGCAACTTCGGATCACGCCGTTGGGAAAGGTCGAGCTTCTTTCGACGCACGATCAAATGCTGGGCGGCCCCAGTGGTCAGAGTTATCTCGGTTGCATTTTCCCGGCCGACCCGGCGTATGCCGCCTCCATCACTCGCGATGCGGCGAAGATTGGCGAGCGCTTGCGCGACGCCGGAGTCATCGGGCGCTTTGCCTTGGATTTCGTCGTCACTCGATCCAGCGCGAGCGCGCCTTGGGAAACATACGCGATCGAGATCAATCTCCGAAAAGGTGGAACCACCCACCCATTTCTGACTCTGCAATTTCTAACGAATGGGACTTACGATCCCGAGCAAGCGACCTTCTTTGCGCCCAATGGACAGAAGAAATACCTCGTGGCCAGCGATCACCTGGAGGATTCGGCTTTCCGCGGCCTTACCTCCGACGACCTTTTCGATCTTGTGGTTCGGCGCGGACTCCATTTCGGTCACCTGCGCCAGACCGGTGTGGTGTTTCACATGCTCAGTGCGATGGGAACTCACGGACGCCTCGGCTTGACCGCCGTGGGCAACACGCCGGAAGAAGCCCGTCAGATTTTCTGCGAGGCAGAGCGCGCCTTGAAAGAGGAAGCGCGCTTCACTGACCTCGGCGGTCATTAAGCCCGCCGCTGCTCCACCGGATCGCGCCCAAAATTCGCGATGATGATTGTTGTAGTAAACATCGCAGACCGCGAGCATCCTTTCGCGTTTGCGGCTGCGTATAACATTTCAGATCATTATGAACTTCATCAAAGCCGGGCTGGACTCGAACAATAAGCCAATTGAACTGGCGTATCAGGATGTCGGCGAAGGGAAGCCAGTCGTGCTCATTCACGGTTGGCCGGTCAGCTTGGAAATGTGGGAGTATCAGACTCTGGCGCTGGCGCGGGCCGGCTTCCGCGTCGTTTCCTACACGCGCCGCGGCTTCGGCGATTCCTCGAAACCGTGGGACGGTTACGATTACGACACCATGGCCGACGATCTCAAGGCCGTGCTCGACGAACTGAATCTGAACGATGTCACTTTGGTCGGTTTCTCGATGGGCGGCGGCGAAGTTGCTCGCTACATGAGCCGTCATCACGGCGCGCGCATCGCCAAAGTCGTGTTCGTCTCCGCCGTGCCGCCGTTCATGCTTAAGACTTCTGATAATCCAGGCGGCGTGGATCAATCAGTCTTTGACGGAATGATCGCAGGAATCGAAAAAGATCGGGCCGCCTTTCTGGAAGACTTCGGAAAGGACTTCTACGGAGTCGGCTTGTTGAAGAGTCCGGTGAGCGCTGCCGTCCTGCATCACGCCTGGGGCCTGGCGATGAAAGCTTCGATCAAGGCGACCTTGGATTGCGTGCGCGCTTTTAGTTCGACCGATTTCCGCGCGGACCTGAAAACAATCAAGGTCCCGACGCTGGTCATTCACGGCGACGCCGACCAGACCGTGCCGCTCGCGCTGAGCGGCGAACAGACCGCCAAAGCGATTCCACAATCGACTTTCCTTACCTATGAAGGAGCGCCGCACGGTCTTTTTGTAACCGAGAAGGACAAGTTGAATCGCGATCTAATCGCGTTTGCCAAGTAGCTCCAGAACATCGCCGTTCCAAACGTTGTAACGCATCTCGACTCCGCTTGCCCCGGCGGAAGGACTCGCGACCTTAACGTGATGAAACAGTTTTTGCTGGCTTGTCTATTCCCCGCGCTGCTGTCAGGTCAAAGTGTGCGGATGGCGGAACAACTCGGCCAAACGGTTCTCTACGGCGACATCGCTCTCGCGCCGGATGGCGCGCACGTCGCCTGGGTCCAATCCACCGCGGCCACGCGGACGAAGAAGCTCTACCTTTGCGGCACGAATGAAGGCGCGACGCCGGTTCTCGTTGAACTAACGACTCCTGGCGATCGCACTGATGCCGATCCCGCCTGGTCGCCCGACTCTAAAATGGTCGCGGTTTTCTCCGCTGATCTAAAAGACGAGCAACAGCAGTTGTGGATACTCAAGGCCGACGGTTCCGCTCCGACGAAAGTGACAGAACTCAAAGGTTACGCCGCGCGACCGTGCTGGTCGCACGATGGGAAACAGGTCGCTTTCCTCTACGTCGAAAATGCCGGCGGCGGCGGGCCCCTCAAGGCCGCGGCGGTCTCAACCGGAGTCATCGACACCTCTTTCCACAATCAGCGCCTCGCGCTTCTTGACCTCGGTACGGGAAAGTTACGCCAAGTGTCGCCGCCCGAGCTGAATATCTACAATTTCGACTGGTCGCCTAACGACCAGGGCTTTGTCGTCACTGCCGCGCCCGGGCCGGGCGATAACAATTGGTGGATCGCGCAGCTCTACACCCTCGATCTCGCCAATGGAAAGGCGACCTCAATCTACCAGCCCGCCCTGCAACTCGGCGTCCCACGATGGTCGCCGGATGGGAAATCCATCGCTTTCATCGAAGGTCTGATGAGCGACGAAGGTTTCCACGGCGGCGATCTTTTCACCGTCTCCGCCAGCGGAGGTGAATCAGTCAATCGCACCCGCGACCGCAAGAGCTCTGTCAGCTCTCTCTTTTGGCAACAGCCCGATAGGATCGTCATCACCGAATACGTCGGTGGCGGCAGCGCCCTCTCGGAGATTTCGCTCGCCGCTAACTCCGTGCGGACGATGTGGAAAGGCGACGAGGGCATTCACGCCTTTGGCAATTTCCCAAACTTCGCGCTGTCCGGAGATGGCAAGATTGCCGCTGCGGTGCGCGATACCTACACCGCCCCACCTGAGGTCTGGGCGGGTCCGATCAATCAGTGGCATCAGCTCACGCATGACAACGCATCGTTAGCTCCGACCTGGGGCAAGGCCGAGAGCATCCAGTGGACTAACGATAAATATGATATTCAAGGATGGCTCATCCCGCCGGCCCGCGTTGAGTCGGGAAGGAAATATCCCATGGTCGTGCTGATTCACGGCGGCCCTTCGGGCGTAAGTGTGCCGATGTGGCCGGGCGCCGCCGGGCTGTCGCGCGCCTCGATCGCCGCGCTCTCCACGGAGGGTTATTATGTTTTCCTACCGAATCCGCGCGGCAGCTACGGTCAGGGCGAAAGCTTCACGCGGGCGAACGTGAAGGATTTTGGCGGTGGCGACCTGCGCGACATCATGGCCGGCGTCGATGCCGCAATCTCGAAACATCCGATCGATCGGGAGCGCCTCGGCGTGATGGGCTGGAGCTATGGCGGATACATGACAATGTGGACGGTCACGCAGACGAACCGCTATCGCGCCGCGGTCGCGGGCGCCGGCATTGCGAACTGGGAGAGTTACTACGGCCAGAACTTAATCGACCAATGGATGATCCCGTTCTTCGGTGCCTCGGCTTACGATGACCCGGCGGTGTATGAGAAGAGTTCGCCGATTCATTTCATCAAGAATGTGAAAACGCCCACACTGGTCATCGTGGGCGAGCGCGATGCCGAGTGCCCGACGCCGCAGTCGTACGAATTCTGGCACGCCCTAAAGGCACTCGGCGTTCCGACCCAGCTCGTCATCCATCCGGGCGAAGGTCATTCCTACCAACGACCGGAGAACCAGGTTGATCGTCTCGATCGCACCGTCGCGTGGTTTGATCAATACTTGAAGTAACCACGGCCGGAACTGGATCGAAGCGCCTCGCCTCAACCCAGCCCCCTGCTTAGTCGGACGATTGCCCTAAAGTTTTCCCATCACCAAAAGGATGATGAGGATGACGAGGAGCAATCCCCCCGGTCCGTAATAGTAACCCCCTCCGGCGAACCCGCCGCCGGCGACTGCCAGGATCAGAAGAATAATCAAGATGATCCCGAGTGTGCTGATTCCAAGTGTGCGACGAGCTAGTTTCATTGCGCCTGCCTCTCAGAACTGTCCCGCTCTGTCAAACAAATCCGCTGTCTTGCGCGGGAATAGATTGAACGAATCGGCACGAGGTTTGCTCGAAAGAGTATCGTTGTGACCGTTTTGCTCATCATCGCGCTGTTCGTTCTGATTCCCGCGGCCTTTAGTTTCAGCGGAAATTCTTTCCTTTACCGCCACCTTCCTCCTCCCGCCTTGACCGTCGGTGCTCCGATTATTTATCGGCATGATGAAGCGTCGACTCATCCGGCCGCTGGCGCCTGCGACATCCGGCCCGCGCCGCGAGGCGAGTTTTATTACTACAGCATCATCAAATATCTCCGCGTCGTCGAAGTGCTGAACGATGGACAAATCGTCGCCGTCGCGGCGAACAAGCAACGCCTTTCTTTCCAGCCAAACGATGGCGCTGTTCGCAAAGCCCGCTTCAACGAGCGGCTTCGCTTCTACACCAGGTTCCCGCAAGAGTAGGGCTTGGCAAAGCCAGGTTGCGAGGCGAGGACGTTCAATCTTGACGCCGGCCTCTCCGAACAGTCATTCCGCCCAGACGTGTTCCTGAAAGAACTTCACGATCAGGCCGGGCTCGACCGAATCCATCAGATGCCCGCCATCATAAATATAGGTGGCAAGCGGAGTGCCGCCCTTGGACGGATAAATTTTTGCCGAGTGGTACAGTAGTAACTCTATCACTACCGTTCGCCACTTGGCCCGCGGCTTTGATCCGTTGGTTTTTCCGACCCGACCCTTTAGCTTGCCATTGATGATCCATGCCTCCGAGAAAAAACAGCAGCCAGTTCCTTCCCCCATGCTCTCCCTGGAAAAAATCCGGCAATCCTTCCCCGCCTTGGGACGGACCTGCAACAGGGATCCTGTGGCTTATTTCGATGGGCCGGGTGGAACGCAGGTGCCGCGGCGCGTCGGCGAGGCGATGACGGACTATCTTTATCATCACAACGCCAACACTCATTGGGCCTATCCCACGAGCGAGGAAACGGACGCGATGATCGACTCAGCGCGACAGGTGGTGGCCGAATTTCTCAACGCGCAGCGGAACGAAATCGTTTTCGGCGCGAATATGACGACGCTCACTTTCCACCTCGCCCGCGCCCTCGCCCGCGCCTACAGCCGCGGCGACGAAATCGTCATCACCGAGCTGGATCACCACGCCAACGTCGCGCCGTGGCGGAGACTCGAACAGGAGCGCGGCCTCACCATTCGCACCGCGAAAATGGTTCCGGAAACCGGCGAGCTGGATTGGGAGAATTTTGCGCAACAGTTGAACAAGCGGACGAAACTGGTGGCGATCGGAGCCGCTTCCAACGCCATTGGCACAATGAACGACGTGAAGCGGGCGGCGGAGCTGGCGCGTTCTGTCGGCGCCAGAATTTTCGTCGATGCGGTCCACTACGCTCCACATGGCTCGATCGATGTGCGGGATTGGGATTGCGATTTTCTCGCCTGCTCCGCCTACAAGTTCTATGGCCCGCACCTTGGCCTTCTTTATGGCCGGCGTGAGTTGCTCGAGGCCATCGATTTCCCGAAACTGATTCCCTCGCCCGATTCCGCGCCGGAACGCGCCGAGACCGGGACGCAGAATCACGAGGGAATCGCGGGCACGGCCGCGGCGGTGGAATTCATCGCCTCACTCGTTAGCCGGGGAACGCGCCGCGAAAGATTGCACGCGGCCTTCGCCCAGCTGCACGATCGTGGCGAAATGCTGCTCGCCCGGCTTTGGCATGGCTTGCGCGAGATAAGCGGCGTCCAGCTCTACGGACCGCCGCCTGGGTTACCGCGCACGCCGACGCTCGCTTTCGCGGTGAAAGGAATTCCTTCGATCGACGTGGCGAGAAAACTGGCCGGCGGCGGTATCTTCGTTTCGCACGGCGATTTCTACGCGACGACGGTCATCGAACGCCTCGGCCACGCGGAGGATGGCGTCGTCCGTGCCGGTTGCGCCTGCTATACGACGGAGGAGGAAATCGATCGCCTTGTGATCGCCGTGCGCGATCTGTAGACGGATGAAGCGAAATCGTCTTTCCTACGATGTTCATCGTCGAACACGCGTACGATGAATAGACTTCCGTTCGTTTCATCTCTCTGCACGGTCGCCTCCGGCCTGATCGCCGCCCTCGTCCGGTCCATCAACCGCGGGCTGCGTGGTGAGTTCGTTGTCATCATCGTCATTTGACTTTGTACTGGCTGCCTTCTCTTCTTTCTCCGGCTTCGCCGACTCCAAAGGCTGCAATTCTTTCGGAATCTCCCCGAGCGGCGCGAGAAACTTAAGATTCACCTCCCACGTCTCGCCAAAAGTGTCCACCTGCCCGTTCGTGGTCAGTTCTCCTTCGACCTTGCCATCTTCGTAGGTGAAATCCGTCGTCTCGATACTGCCGATCGAGCTGAAGCCCTGCTTCTGGTGAGCGCTGTGAACCACCTGACAGCCGTAAATTTTGCCATCGTCATGGAGCGAGATGATCAGAGCGCTGCCGAACTTGCCAAAGGCAGCATTAAAGTCGGGCTTCCCGTCTTTGGAATGATCCTTCTCGGTAAAGACCAATACGATCCCCGGCTTGCCGCCAAACGGCTCGCCCCAGCGTGCCGAGACGAAGGCCAGCTTCGCCTCTTTGCCATTGCCCTTGAAGGCGCCGGCCACAGTCGGCTGCCCGTTCGCGGCCGGACCGGGCTTTTTCGTGGCCGGGAACGACTCGCTGGCCTTGAGCAGGGCAACGTCGAAATGCGCATCGAAACCGGCGGGGAACATTCCTTCGGTCTCGAGTGGCTGGCTGGCTTTGCCGCTCACCCGGCCTTTCTCGAGCCTGAGTTCTCCGGGCCCGGAGCTGCTGCGTCTGCCTAACGACGTGGTCCCCGCTCCCGCGCTCCAATACTTGAGCTCGCACGTCTTCCTGAAGAACAGTTTCAGGAATGGTCGCTTGAGATCGCCCTCGCCGCCTTCCTTTTCCGCGGCGCGGACTTCCGTCAACATCTCGCCCGAAACGGCCTGGCCGCTTAGGACCACCGCAATTCCCTCCTCGTCGTCGATCTTGAATTCGTATGCCAGAGCATGCTTCAGCGTGTAGCTCCTCTTCCCTAGCAACAACGTTCTTCCTCCCGCGCCGGGCGTCGCCTCCTGGCCGAAAAGCGCCGCCACGGTCATTGCACTGGCGGCCATTAGCAGGCCGATGAATTTCTTCGTCATAACATGCTCCCCGCGCGAGTTGTTTTGAGAAGCATCTCCACAGAGAAACGCGGCAGTGCCAAGCAGTCGTTCGCTGCAGATGCGATCTCCCATCGTTTGGCGCGTCCCGGAGAAAATGCCGTTTGCGTTCGCCTTGAAGAGCACGCAGATCGCTCTCTATGAAAGACGATAAGGACAATGTCCAGCTCAGCGCCGTGGAAGATCACGATGGTATCCTCACCATTCGCGGCGGCGGCGCGCGCCGGGATTGGAACGGCATTCACTACAAGCAAGGAATGTCGGCCAAGAACGTCGGCACCACCAAACTATCCGCGAACATCGCGACGATTCCGCCCGGCGGTGTGGCTGCGGCGCACATTCATGTCGGCTTCGAGCTGATCCTTTACATTATCGAAGGCCGGGTGCGCCACGAATTCGGTGACGGACTCAAGCAGGTAATCGAGAACGAAGCGGGCGATTTCATCTACATCAGGCCCGATGTCCCGCACGAAGTCTTCAACATGAGCGAATCCGAGCCGGTGGTCGCGTTCGTCGCGCGCTCCTCCGCGGAGGAATGGGACAATATTATTCCCTACCATCGCAGCGCCGCCTGAGGCGAGCACTTCTGCGCAACCGGAAGCAAAGACGATGATCAAGAGAATCTGGCACGGCTGGACCACACATGAGAACGCGGATCGCTATGAAACACTTCTCCGGGGCGAAATCATTCCAGGAATCGCGGCGAAAAAGATGTCCGGTTATCACGGCATCGAAGTGCTTCGCCGCGCGCACGAGCGGGAGGTGGAATTCATCACCATCATGACTTTTGATTCCATGGAATCGATCAAGCAGTTCGTGGGCGATGACGCGTTGGTCGCTCATGTTCCCGCCAGCGCGAGAGCAGTGCTGGCACGCTGGGATGAAAGCTCCCAGCATTACGAACTTCGAGAAGGCATCTGAGTCCTGCGGCCTGCAGGCGTGCTCGGTCGCTCGGCTCGCCTCTGTCCGGCCAAAAGACGTGAAGAGCCAGGCCGGCACTCCCGACCTGGCCTTCAGTTTAAATCGCTTAGGCGATTGACTCCGAACGAACGGCTTACTTGTGGTAGCCGGTGTCCGTCGTGGTCGTCGTTGCCGCAGGTTTGTTCTGACACGCTCCCAAAGTGAAGGCGCCTGCCAACACGGCTACGATCATAAGTGCTTTTAAAACTTTCATTTCTTTTCCCCCCTTTCTGAAGAGTTGTTGTGAGGTTTTTAAGGGGACGCGGCGCGCCCGGCAATTATTATTTTTCGTGAGGTGATGTGCCGGGACGTCGCCCCCAACTCCGCTCAGCGTGGCTTCGGCGGGGTCCCGTCGGCGCCTTTTTGCAGGACAGACGCCGCGTACGCCTTGTTTTCTTTCCAATGATATTCCGGATCCCGCGTCACCTGAGTCCAGACGAGATGGCCCTGGGCGCGCCAATTGTCGAGCACCACCCCCCCTTGAAACGGCTGCCCGCGGGCCGTGACGATGACGGCATTGTTCTCCGCCGTCGTGCCCGGTTCCGACTCGCCCCAGTGGAACTCGACCGTTGGCAGTTTCAGGGCGTCCAGGCGCCGGAGGAGTTCGGCGGAATATTGAAAACAGTATCCCTGCTTTCTCGTTCCCATTTTGATAAAAAGATTTTGCAGGCCAGGCTGCCACGCGGCCAGCCAGCCCGCGTGCCATTGACGCGCCAATTCCCGCCCGGTCGTAACCGCGCAAGCCGTGACACGACGCGCATCATCATCGCTCACGCTTTGTGAAAGGCCCCTGATGCGCAAGATCAGGGCCGGCTCCTCCGGCGAACTGGCCACCATCAATTCCTTCCCCGGGGGCGGAAAAAACGAGAGCAGGAGGAGCGGAACGATCCTAAGCATTTCGCAGCGACGCTTACTGATGGTCCAGATCAGCGCAACTTAATTGTAGCATCCTGCCCCGAGCGCGATCAGGAGCGAATCTTTCCCGCTTGACCGATTCGGCTTCTCCTTTCCAATCTCTCGATCCGGGGCGTCGCGGCGCGGAAATTGCGTCGAAGGCCGAGAATGGTTCGCTCGATCCCATACACCGCAGCACCCGGCGTCGCGAAGGCGATTGCCGCCATGAGCCGGACGGAAGATTGCCGGTTTTCGCCCAACAATCGGCGCCTGGCGGTGGCGGCATTCAGTCGGAACAGCATCTTCGTCTTCGATCTCGCGATAGGCTCGGCCGCGGGGACAACCGAAATCGCGCTCACTGGCGGCTTGGCATTCACCTCGACCGCCCTGCAACTACCCCACGGTCTCGACTTCCTCGACGACGACACCATCATCGTCACGAGTCGAAATAGCGACGTTGCGATCTTCCGCCTGCCCCCCGGCGAAGAAACGGTGCCGACACATGCGTTGCTCCCGATCGCACGATGGCCGGCTAACGAGATGACTTGCCTTGAGACGCCGGGTTCAGTGACGATTACGCGTGGCCACGACAATTCAGCCGAGGTTCTCATTTGCAATAACGACGGCAACACCATCACGAGACATCGCCTTGACGGCACCACGGACCTCGCCTTGCGGAAAAGCGAGATCCTCCTCCACCGCTACCTCAATGTTCCAGATGGCGTGACCGTCAGTCCCGATTGCCGCTGGATTGCGGTGAGTAACCATTCCACCCATAACGTCCTGCTTTTCGAGAACTCGCCCGACCCGACCCCGGATGCCGCTCCCGTCGGCATCCTACGATACGTTAACTACCCTCACGGTCTGCGCTTTACCGCGGATGGAAAACATCTCATCGTCGCCGATGCGGGGGCGCCGTTCCTGCAACTTTACGCGCGCGACGCCGCAGGCTGGACCGGCGTGCGCCATCCAGTCGCGGCCGTCAAGATCATGGAAGACGAAGTGTTCAAGAAAGGACAACGCAACCGGGAAGAAGGCGGAGCCAAGGGGATCGATCTCGACCGAGATTCGAGCGTTCTCGTGGTGACCTCGGACTGTCAGCCACTGGCCTTCTTCGATCTACCTTCCATCTTGCGAGACGTTTCTGCGGGCGACGCGGCAAACCCGCGAAGCATGGCGATCGATCACGAACTCATTCTGATGGAAGAGATTCGCCGCCTCACCGCCGAGCGCTTGGCGGAAGTAAATGCGCTGCGGCAGACGGTGTCGTGGCGGATCACCGCCCCATTACGCCGCCTCAAGGCCATCGCGCGCCGTTCGCGCTAGAGGGTTATTCGCTTCTCCTGGGTGCCGATTTGACGGCGTCTCAGATCATTCGGCCAAAAACATCACTCATCGTCGCGTCCAGCTCGGACAGCCTAAACGGCTTGCGCAGCACGGTCGCGTTCACGCGCTTGAAGAAAAACTCGATCCTTGGGTTGTTGCGGTGGCCGGTGAAAAAGATGAATCGCTGCGCCGTCGCCGGACGCGCACGCGTCACCGCCCAGTAAAACATCTCGCCCCCGCTCCACGGCATCATCATGTCGCAAACGATGAGATCGAACGCCGCCTTCATGATCTCGCACAATCCCTCAACACCGCTCGGAACCGAGGTCACCTGAAAACCTCGGAAAGCCAGGTGATCGCGGAGAACCTCCCGGAAATCGTCCCGATCTTCCAAAAGCAAAACCCGCTGAGCCGCTTTGGCCCCCGCTCCTGCGAAATCAACCGGCGGGGGAACGTCAACCTTGAACGTGACGACCTTCGTCCGATCAAAGTAGGAAGTTGCCGGCGGTCGACGCATATCCGCGAGTGAGTGAGCAGAATAAGTGCCCGGGCTCGCGATACTTCCACGCGGGTTGAAGCGAGGCTTCGGCTTTGTCATCCTTCATCGCTGCGGCACGGCAGGATTTTACTTCCTCATCGTCAGCACCTGGCGCGGGAACAACGAAGTCTGGGAAACCGTTTACTACAAAAACGGCGAAGCGATGGCCGACTTCGCCCTTTCCCCCCGCGACGCCGCGCACAAGCCGACCTTCTGCGTCTGGGAGCTCGCCGCCGTCTGGCACGAAACCAAAGCCTGGGAACGCTTCCTAAATCCGCTCGCGACGAAGCCGCGTTGCAGCGTTGGTTCACCGATCGTTACTCCGGGTGCGGCGCAGAAAGAATGATTCCCTGCGACGTCTGCCGCGCATCGTTGTGACCTCGGCGTCGTCGTTAGTCGGTGTTGACGACAACTTTTCCGCGGGCGTGCCCTTGTTCCAGATACTTTATCGCTTCGGCCGTCTCGCTCAGTTTGTAAGTGCGATCAATCACCGGCTTGAGCTTCCCCGATTGCATCATCTCCGCCAGGACGGCCAGATCTTTCGCGGTCAGATCAGCGAAGAACATGCTCATCGTCTGACTGACAAAAGGCGATAGGAGCATCGCCTTGATTGGCCGAACCAGAGGGCCTAAGAATCCCTGGTCGTTAGTTCCACCACCGCCGATCATGACGTAAATCCCTTTCGGCTTGAGCGCGCGCTTGAATTGCAGCAGCGGCTGGGTCCCGACGTTGTCGAGCACGACGTCGTAGAGCTGGCCGCTCTTCCCGAAATCTTCCTTGGTGTAATCGATGACATGGTCCGCGCCGAGCGCGCGCACCATCTCCAGATTCCGTGTGCTGCACACTCCCGTGACCTCAGCGCCTAACGACTTGGCAATCTGCACCGCGAACGTCCCCACCCCGCCGGAAGCGCCATTAATCAGAACCTTGTCGCCCGCCCTGACCTTCCCCTTGTCGCGCAACCCCTGCAGCGCCGTCACGCCCGCAATCGGGATCGTGGCCGCCTGGGCGAAGCTAACGTTCGACGGCTTTAACGCGACCGCTCGATCGGCGGAGGCGCAGAGATATTCGGCTAACGCACCCGTCCGGCCGCCGAAGACTTCGTCGCCCGGTTTGAATCGCGTCACGCCTTTCCCGACCGTTTCGATCGTCCCGGCAAAATCAACCCCGAGCCGGGTCTCCTTCGGCTTGCGCAATCCTACGCCGGCACGCATGAGATAAGGCGCGCCCTCGATAAAATGCCAGTCCAATGGATTGACCGAAGCGGCGTGCACCCTGACCAGGATTTGATCGTCCGCCGGCGTCGGCTTTTCGATCTCGGCCAGCCTCAAATTTGCCAGGCCGTAGTCGCAATAGATGATCGCTTTCATTGTTGTCGCGGAGACGCTGGCCTGTCGCTCACAGTTGTTGGTTGATCGCCAGTAGGCAATGAAGAACAGAATGAACCCGCCGAGGAACAGAAGAAGGATCGCGATCCCAGTCCATTTTAAAAAGCGTCGTAATTTCATCAGATTTACCTTGTCTCTATTAGATTTTGTTCCGATTCACCACCCGAGACTTGTGATGGTATTCAAAGCTGGTCGGCGGCGCCAGCTTTGGCAAAGTCGGATTGGAATTCAAGCAAGTGGCCGGGCTGACAATCGAGCGCCTCGCACAACACCTCGAGCGTCGAGAAGCGGATCGCGCGCTTTTTCCTTCAAATTTTCTCCCGGCTGCCGTCTAGTGTCGGCGTGAGCGTCATCGGTTTAGTGGAGAGCGTTTGGCGTTACCCCGTGAAGAGCATGCGCGGAGAAGAGTTGGACGAAATCTTCGCCGGTTACGGCGGCGTCTACGGGGATCGGCTCTTCGCCTTTGCCAGTTCAGCCAGTCCGAAGGGCTTTCCTTTCTTTACCGCACGTGAACAACGCCAGATGCTTCGCTACCGGCCGCATTTCCGCGACGCGAGCAAGGCCGCGCACCCGATCAACCTGGAAGAAGCCACGAAACTTTCGCCCAATATCAACCCGATCTCCGCCCGCGCCGGTGAACTCATGATCGATGTCGAAACACCCGATGGAAAAACATTCCCGATCGATCACCCGCAGTTGATCGACCATCTGTGCGCGGGTCTGAAGCAAAGGCACGACCTCAGATTGCTTCGTTCGGACAAAGCCATGACCGACTGTCGCCCGGTTTCGATCTTCGCCGTCCAGACCGCGCAAAGGCTGGCAGAGGAAATCGGGATGCCAATCGACAAGCGCCGGTTCCGCTCCAACATCTACCTGGATTTGGCCGGCGGCGAAGGCTTTGCGGAGGATAAGTTCGTGGGCAAATCGCTGCGTCTTGGACCGAAAGCGGTGATCTCGATTCTGCAGCGCGACGGGCGTTGCCTGATGGTCACGCTCGATCCCGAGACGGCGGAGAAATCACCCGCCGTTCTGAAACAGCTCGCGCAAGTCCACGAAGGAATGGCCGGCGTTTACGGCGCCGTTCTCGCGGAAGGCCTGGTGCGCCGAGGAGATTCCGTCGAGTTACTCGACTAGCCGTGATTTGGGGCGCGGCGCCCTAACGAGCGGAACGACTAACGACATCGTGGGATTTTCTCGTCCGCCGGCTTCTCGCCTAGGAGGAAAGGACAAAACTGTTACCCTCGCTATCCTTGAAAAGAGCGAAGTTGCCCCAATGCTCCTTCTTTGGCGGACCGTCGAACTCGACGCCGCGGGCCTTCAGTTCCTCATACGTTTTGTCGATGTCATCGCAGGAATAGGACATGTTCATGAAACTGCCGATGCGGCCCCTGTCATGCTCGGCCGTGAAAAGAACGACCCGCGTTTCAGCCTTGGGCACGCGCAGCTCGATCCAGCGCTGTGTCTTATCGAAAGGCTGATCGGTGATAATGGTGAAGCCCAGTTTCTCCGTGTAAAAATCGAGCGCGCGATTCTGGTCCGCGACGGGAATGCTGACGAATTTGATCTGTTTAATCATGACTAGCTCACCCTAGGTTCACCGCCGCGGCGACGTCCAGTCCCCTGAGAAGGAGGACGGGAGAAATCCTTGTCCATTTAAAACTATAGCGATAAAAGGGTCGAGTGCCGCGGTTTCGTGAAAGTATTCCGGTAGATGACTACGTCCTCGACGTTCTCATGCGCGACCTCGTCGGGCATGATCGACAGCCTTCAGCCTACCTGGTGTTTCTGTTTCTCTACGGCTGGGCGGCGAGGCGAAAATGGAAAGCGATCGCCGTGAGCCTCCGGGAAATCGCGGAAGCGACCGGCCTTTCCAAAAGCGCGGTGCAAATTGCGCTCGAGACCCTGCGCCGACGTGAACTGATTCACAGCACTGCCAAGCACGCGACCGCCGCTCCGCGGCATCGTGTCCTCCGGCACTGGCGCTAGCCGTCCGCGCTTTTCGGCGACGCAACTGGAAGCGCCGCTCACCGAGGGGAATATGCGCTCGCTAATTACGCACTCTGAAATGTCGCAAACCACACCGCTTCGCTTCGAAAAAAACGACTTCTTTGGTCAGGGTGAATGACAGCATTCGTCGCAAACCGCGGAATGCGGGCGCCGCTCCATTCTCTCCCCGCTTGGAAAATTGGAGTGCAGGACGGGACGAATTCGCTACGCTCGGGTGCGATGCCCGTCGCGCTCAACATCGACGCGGAACGAAGACTGACCATCACCGCCTGTCATGGCGTGGTTACAGACGCGGAGTTTGTCCGTGCGCGCGAACAGTTGCTCGCCGACCCGGCCTTCGATCCCTCCTATGATCGCATCTGGGATTTTAGCGCGGTGACCGAAGCTCACGTCAGCGAAGCGGTCATCGCGCAGTTGGTCGCGGCCTCTCCTTCTTCCCGCGAACCAATTTGCCGCGCCGTCGTCGTCAGCGAACGCGCCGCGCCGATGAAGACCACGCTGGATTTCATTAACCACACCCGGCGGGTCAACCGGCGCATTGCCGCTTTCCCCGATCTCGCCAGCGCCGAAAAATGGGTCTTCGCCGCGCGCCGGGATCTCCCGCCGGAGTAGCTCGAGCACCACGAAGGCGCGTTCATTAACGACTATTAGCACACCGTCTTCGTTATCCATTACGTCTACCTGGGCTTTGATCAAATACGGTGGCGCTTTCGTGACCCCCCGGTCATTTTGCCGTAGGATTTCGTCGGCGTTTTTACCACCCACGTGTCCGCCTTCTTTCCGGCGCTAGCGTTTACCGCCTCACGTCCCTTGCCCGCACGGCACCGCCATCTTGCAGTGTCCAACGAATCC
Organism: Chthoniobacterales bacterium; assembly: GCA_038239645.1. Classification (GTDB taxonomy): domain Bacteria; phylum Verrucomicrobiota; class Verrucomicrobiia; order Chthoniobacterales; family UBA10450; genus AV69. The sequence continues at coordinate 21,102 of JBBSEO010000005.1, forward strand.
ACCTCTGTTCCCTGCGCGGCCCTGACAGCGTCGCAATGGGTGGCACCTAATTGATTTAGAAGGTGACGACCGCATCGATGCCCGCGGTAAATTGATGCCGTGAATCTTGATCGCCGAAAGGGGCCGTGCTGGACGTTAGAGCGGCGTCGTAGCGGAGCTCCGGTCTGATCGTGAGGCCGCGCAACGGTTTCGGCACCGGAACCTTGATGGTGGCGCCGACAGTGACTTCATTGAAGGTGCCAGCAGCGAAGAATGTCCGCGGGTCGATGCTGTTCGTCTTCCCGCGCTCGAGGTCGACGAAGTCGTCGTTATCGGCAAAGCTGCCAACAAAAAATCCTTTCTCGTCGCGGAACACTTCCTCGCGAATGCCGAGCGCGAGCCAATTATTTATCGCGTAGGTAAGGTAAACGGCCGCCCCGTAAGCTTTCGCGGTGCCAGGAACGCTCTCGTCCTCGGCGAAGTTGGCGTCGAGGATCGCCGTCAGCTTGTCAGTCGGTTTCCAGGTCACGACGAGGTCGTTGAGATAACGCGGGTCGTGATTGTTATGCGGATTTTCCGGCCCGATGTGCGTGGTGGCGAGCGCAGTGAGTTTGCCCTCCAGCAGCGTGAGGCCAACTCCGCCGTCAAAGGCAAGGGAGCCGTTGTTATCGGTGATGCTTGTATTTACGCCGCGTGTCACCCCGGCGTAAAGATCGAGCCCTTTGATGGGATGCAGTGTCGTCAGAACGCCGGTGTGATTGAACGGAATGCCGAAGTTAAAGATGTAACTGTGTGAATAGAAAACGTTCGTGCGCGGGTCGATCGTTTCCGCGCCTTCAAGGGTAACGAACTTGCCGATCTTGATGTCGAGACCGCCGGCCGTCCTCGGAATCGGCAGATGAAACAACATCCACGCCTCGACCAGATCCGGCTGCACGATGTCGTGCTCGGTGTTATCAGATAGACCGACGGAATGGCTGTAGCGGGCGTCGCTGCCGTAGAGGAACTGAGCCTTGAATCCCCAGTCGAAATCGTCGCCTGAGGCCACGAGACTGCGTTCTGCCGTGATCACGGCCTGATTGAGCAACAACTCGTTAGACCGATCGGTAAAGAGATGCCCGAAGTTCTGCCGGTCGGACGGTTCGTCGGGATTGACGGTAATGCCGCTCTCGATCCAGCCGTACCATTTGAAGCGCGAATCGGGCGCGACAGTGTCTTGCGGCGCAGGTTCACCGGCGTAGGCGCTGACAGCGAGGGTGAGAGGAACCAGAAAGAGGAGCCTTCGCGCCACTGACTTAAGTAAGGTCGATCGCGTGGTGCTCACCTGGAATTCAGCCGGTCTGGTCAACGACAAATGGTGCTTGGAATAGAATGGCAAACCTTATAAACATCGGAATCCAAAACACCACACTTATGTTCGACACAGGAACGACCGGCTTCATGTTACTCGCCACCAGCCTCGTCATGTTGATGACGCCCGGCCTGGCTTTCTTCTACGGCGGGCTCGCGGGCAAACGAAACATTCTCGGAATCATGATTCAGAGTTTCGTTTCCATGGGTATCACCACCATCATGTGGTTCATCTGCGGTTACTCGCTCTCCTTTAGCGGCGATGCCATGGGCGGACTTATCGGCAACCTCGACAAGGCCTTTATGCACGGGGTTGATTTGAATTCGCCTTTCCCCGGAAATCATAAGCTGCCGGAGTTCGTCTTCATGGCTTACCAGATGATGTTTGCCATCATTACGCCCGCGTTGATTACCGGCGCGTTTGTGAATCGGGTAACTTTCAAAGCCTACCTCGCCTTTCTTATTCTCTGGCAGTTGCTGGTCTATTATCCATTCGCCCACATGGTCTGGGGCGGAGGATTGCTCGCGCATTTGGGCGTGCTCGATTTCGCCGGCGGCATCGTTGTCCATGCCATCGCCGGTTTTGCCGCGCTCGCTTCGGTCATTTACGTCGGACGCCGCCGGGACCGGCAATCGCCACCGAACAGCATTCCGCTTATCGCCATCGGCACCGGCCTGCTCTGGTTTGGATGGTATGGTTTTAACGCCGGCAGCGAATTGGATGTAAACGCCATTACCGGCCTGGCGTTCCTGAATACGGATGTCGCTGCGTCGTTCGCCGCTATCGCCTGGCTGGTGGTTGAATGGTCAGTGCAACGTAAGCCAAAGTTCGTGGGACTGCTGACGGGCGCGGTGGCCGGTCTGGCCACGATCACGCCCGCAGCGGGTTATGTCTCGTTACCCTCCGCTGCCATCATCGGGATTGCGGCGGGATTGGTTTGCTATCTCGCGGTCCATTTGAAGAACAAGATCGGCTGGGATGACGCGCTCGATGTCTGGGGCGTGCACGGAATCGGTGGAGCGCTCGGGGTGATTCTGCTCGGAGTCTTTGCCTCGAAAGCGATGAATGCCGCCGGCGCTGACGGACTCCTAGCCGGCGGAACGCATTTTTTCGTTGTGCAATGCGTCGCGGTTATCGGCGCGTCACTCTATGCCTTCCTCTTCACCTACGTGATGCTGGCATTGATCAACGTATTCGCGACGGTGAAAGTTTCCGAAGCGGATGAAGACTTGGGGCTGGACGCTTCGTTGCATGGCGAACAGGCCTATGATTCTGGGACATTATAAGTCGCCGAAACCCACACGTGCGCCGCGTGCGCTATC
>JBBSEO010000006.1:0-23447 GCA_038239645.1 Chthoniobacterales bacterium
CCCGAATGTCTCAAACTTCAATTCTCAACCCTCAACTTTCCAGGAAAAGTGGCCGGCGTTGCACATCATCGGCAAGGACATCCTCATTCCCGCGCACGGCATCTATTGGCCGATCATGCTCCACGCCCTCGGCTTCCCGGATGAGCAAATGCCGAAGTTCCTCGTTCACGGCTGGTGGAACATCTCTGGCGCCAAGATGAGCAAATCGTTAGGCAATGTCATCGATCCGAATGCCCTCGCCGAGGAGTACGGCGCGGAGACGCTGCGTTACTATTTGACGAGCGACATTTCAACTGGGGGCGATTCGGATTTTTCGGAAGAACGTTTGCTCTCTCTTTACGGAACAGATTTGGCGAACTCCCTCGGCAATCTGCTAAATCGTTCGCTGACAATGGCCCACAAATACAGAGATGGCCGGCTGTCGAAAGCGTTCGTTTCGAATCCGCTTTTCGGCCAATTAGAAGGCACGAACCCTGTGCTGGCGGCTCAACTTGGATGGGTTTCAGGGATGGCCAAGGTACAAATGGACTCATTTGTGGCCTCCCTGTCGAAGTGTGAAGTGGAGAATATGAACGGTCGATCTTTGCACTGGAGCGGGCTGGGAAACTCTCTCGTTCAAATCTCGTCTCCTTGGGCATTAGTAAAGGATGCTTCGCTCGCTTCTATCTTGGACGCTGTGCTCTATCACTTGCTGGAGTCGCTTCGCATCATTGCGATCTATTGTTCACCGGTTCTTCCGAAGGCGGCGAATGGGATGTTCGATCAGCTGAACTGGAAGAGCGAGTTAAATGGCAAGGAAGAACGTTTTTCCCTGACCGACGCGGAGTGGGGGATGCTGCCGGATGGTCATTTCGTAGGGAAGCCGGTGCCGTTGTTTCCGCGGATTGAGACGGATAAGACTTCTTGAAGGCGGGGGCGAATTCTTCTAACAACAAGTAGATGCGCGACTGGATGCTCCGCCTGTCTTTGTGGTGCGGCGTGGTTCTGGTCGTGATTGCGGCGCTCGGGGGGACGAGACCACCCGGCGCGCTTGGGCCGGATGCGCCGGCTGCTTCATTCTCGGCGGCACGGGCGATGTCCCATCTTGCCCAATTCGCCGAGCGTCCGCATCCGATTGGTTCACCGGAGAGCGCGAAGGTCCGCGAGTATTTAACCAAGGCGCTAACCGAACTCGGCGGCGAGGTGAGGATGGAGAAGACGGTCGGGATCCATGCGCGCGGCCGGTTTATCCAAATGGGAAACGTGCAGAATATTGTCGCGCGTTTTGCGGGGCAGAAAAACCGGCGAGCCGTCATGCTGATGGCGCATTACGACTCCGTCTCTGTCGGCCCGGGCGCGGCGGATGATGGCGCGGGGGTGATTTCCATTCTCGAGACCGTGCGCGCGTTGCGGGCCGGCGGGCCGTTGCCAAGTGACCTCATTATTCTCCTGACCGACGGAGAAGAAACAGGATTGCTCGGCGCGGCGGGATTCGTGTCGGATCACCCTGATATGGCAAAGGGGGTTGGTGTGGTCCTGAACCTGGAGGCGAGAGGAACTTCGGGGCCGGCGCTGATGTTTGAAACCAGCCCGCAAAATGGGTGGCTGATTCCTGAGTTCGCACGCGCGGCGCCCTATCCGACGGCTTCGTCTCTGATGTATGCGGTGTATCAACTTCTCCCTAACGACACCGACGTCTCGGAATTCAAGTCGAGCGGTGTGGCCGCGCTCAACTTCGCCTTTACCGAAAGTTTCGAGAACTATCATTCGCGGCGCGATACCGCGTCGAACCTCGATCCCCGCAGCGTCCAGCATCTCGGTGGGAATGTGCTCGGGGTGGCGCGTCACTTCCTCGCCCTGCCGCGGGATGATCTCACGAAGCCAGACTGCGTCTATTTCAACTGGGCGGGACGCGGACTCATTGTTTACCCGGGTTGGGCGATGTGGGCTTTGGCGACTGCAAGCTTCGCTCTCCTCATTGTGGTGTTGTCTTTGCTCCGTCGGCGCGGAGAGAGTTTACGCCTGCTCGGCGCACTGTCGTTCATCCTCGTCCTTCTCGCCGTCAGCGCCGGAATGTTCGCCGGATGGAGCCTGCTGAAAGCTGCGCTCTCGGTCCCGCTTCAGCGAGGTGATACGCCGAGTAACCAATTTATTTTCGCTGGCCTTCTCCTCATCGGCTCCGCGAGCGGGGCGGCGATGCTACGCTGGATAAGTTCGAAGGTCAGCATCCCCGGTCTCCAAGCCGGACTGCTTGCGTCCTTAGTGATCTGCAACGCGATGGTCTGCCTGTTGCTCCCCGGCGGAAGCTACCTCTTCCAGTGGCCTGTCCTCTTCGGGCTGATTGCTTTGCTCCTTGCTCTATCGCTCCGGACGCCGGGACGGTGGGCAGTGGTGTTTTTGATTTCGGCCGTGCCGACGCTACTTCTGCTCAGCCCCCTCATTTACCTATTCTTCGTTAATCTCGATCTGAATATCGTCTCCATCCTGGCCGCCGGTCTGCTTCTGGCGATTTCGCTAGCGGTGGCGTGGCCTCTCTTTCATTACCTTGCTGGTCGGTCCCGTGCCTTCTCCGGGATCGCGCTTTCGCTGGCCTTGGTTTCGATTGTGGTCGGTGGGATGCTGGCGCGGGCCACGGCAGCGCACCCTCGCCGGGATAGCTTGTCCTACGTCGTCAACGCCGACCAGCAGCAAGCGAGATGGATTAGCTACGATGCAGCGCCGGATCGCTGGACGCGACAATACCTCGGCGACAAGCCTGACCGAGGCGCGCAGCCAGCCTTCACCGGAACGACCTGGGTATGTCTCTCCGCGAGTGCGCCAGCTAAGCTTTTATCGCCATCGGTCGCGACGTTAGTGGAAGACCGGCACGAAGGGAACGCGCGACATTTGCGTTTGCACGTAAACTCTTCCCGGGGCGCGAGCACAATCCTGCTGCGCCTGCCGATCGATGCGGAGATTGACGCGGTCGGATGGAACGGGCGGTCGCAGAAGGTGCAAGGCACACGCGGCGATGCCTGGCTGATTCGCGGGGAAGGCGTTCCGCCAGAGGGCGTGGAGGTGGAATTGCAGATTCGAGGGCAGGGGCCGCTGCATTGCTGGCTGGCGGATTCAACTCCGGGATTGCCTGAAGTGACAGCGCGGCCCGATGATCTGATGGCGGAAGCGAACAGCGACGCGACGATGGTTGTGCGCCAACAGAGCTTCTAACGAGATATCAATTCGAAAGGAGCGGAATTATTGGAGGCACTCTTCGAGGGCGTCGGGCTCGCCGTGCAAAATCGCGAGGGCTTCGCCGGCAAAATGCAGCGAACCGGCGAGAAGAATCGTCTCCGGATAGTTCCGCGCCGTGGCGAGGGCTTCCGGCGTATCGGAAGCAAGAAACGAGTCGAGACCGAGACTCGTGGCGAACGCGCGTAGATTCTCCGGCGCTACGGCGCGTTCGCTTCTGATGATTGGCAAAATAAAGCGCTGTGCGATGGGCGCGAGCGTTTCCATCATTTTGCCAACGTCCTTGTCGGACAGGATCGCGAGAATAATGGAAGCTCGCTCCGAACCAAACTCGTGACGCCACGTTTCCACAAGGGCCGCCGCGCCGGCGGGATTGTGCGCGCCGTCGATCGTGAGCCGAGTGTCCCACCGCTGGAATCGCGCGGGCCATTCCACCCCAGCCAAACCGCGGGCGATGGCATTTTCAGACAGTGTAACGCCGAGCGCGCGAATCGCCGCAACCGCGAGGGCGGCATTCATTTGTTGATGCGCTCCGGTCAGGGCGCTCCGAGCTGAGATCCAGGGTTGGTCGATTACTTCGAGCGTTGCGCCGCACGCGCGGGCGCGGGAACGAATCACCTCCGCGGCCTCGGGAGGCTGCGGTGCGGAGATGCACGTGACTCCAGTTTTAATGATGCCGGCCTTTTCAGCGGCAATCTCCGCCAGAGTATGACCGAGCCATTTTTCGTGATCGAAAGAGATCGGTGTGATGACGGAAACCGCACTTGGGACGGCGTTGGTCGCGTCCAGTCGTCCGCCCAGGCCGGTTTCGAGGACGACGATTTCGCATTCCTCTTCAGCGAAATGGGACAAGGCGAGGGCGGTCACGATCTCGAAGAAGGTCGGATGCGTTTCCCATGATGAAGTCAATTCGCGGATGCGATCCAGTCCACGTGCGACGTCTGCTTCGCTGATCATTTCGCCATGCACCCGAATTCTCTCGCGAAAACTAACGAGGTGAGGGGAGGTGAAGAGACCGGTGCGCCGGCCAGCGGCGCGCAGGACCGAATCGGCCAGGGCGCAGACACTGCCTTTGCCGTTCGTGCCCGCGACGTGGATGACGGGTGGGAATTTCGTGAGAGGCAGGGCACGCAACAGGCGCTCGATGTTTTCGAGCCCGAGTTTGATGCCAAACGTTTGCGTGGCGTAAAGCCACGCCAGCGCCGCGCGGTAGTTCACGCCGCGGCGCGGGAGAAGAAGTTCAGGAATTGCGCGAGCTGCGGACGCATCTTTTTCCGGTGCACGATTTGATCGATCAACCCGTGCTCCTCCAGGAATTCCGCGGTCTGGAATCCCTTCGGCAGATCCTGATGCGTTGTCTCTTTAATGACGCGCGGTCCGGCGAAACCGATCATGCTACGCGGTTCGGCGACGATGACATCGCCGAGCGAGGCGTAGCTTGCCATCACGCCGGCGGTCGTCGGATTCGTCAGGACGGAGATATACGGAAGCCGCGCTTCGGCGTGCAACGCGAGCGCGCCGCTAGTTTTCACCATCTGCATCAGGCTGAGCATTCCTTCATACATGCGCGCGCCTCCGGAGGCGGAGACGATAATGACCGGCAACTTCTCGCGCGTGGCCGCTTCGATCATGCGGGTGATTCTTTCGCCGACGACCGAACCCATTGTCGCGGCGAGAAAACTAAAGTCCATCACGGCCAGGCCAACGCGGCGGCCTTCGAGCATGCCCTGGCCGCTGATGACCGCGTCGACCAATCCGGTCGCATCCTGATATTTTTTCAAACGATCTTTGTAAGAGGCCTGCCCCTGGAACCGCAGCGTGTCGACGGATTCAAGATTGGCGTCCATCTCCACGAAGCTTCCCTGATCAAGGAGCGCTTCGATCCGGTCCATGGCGGTTTGCGGAAAATGATGATCGCAACGCGGGCAGACGCGTTGGTTTTCGACCAGTTCGATTTCGTGCACGACTTCGCCGCAGCCGGGACATTTCTGCCACAGGCCCTGCGGAATCTCGCGGCGCTTGCGGCCTTGGGATTTGAGGGCGGGCTTTTTGAAAATAGCCATATTCAGGCGCGCGCGGCGGTGATGGCAAAAATGGAAGCGGCTCCGCCTTTGCGCAAGACCTGAGCGCATTCGCTCAGGGTTGAGCCGGTCGTGAGGATATCGTCCAAGAGGAGCACGCGCGAATCTTGCACGCAGATCTCGGGACGTAAACGGAAGGCATCGCGTAAGTTTTCGATCCGGGAGGCGCGATCGAGCGCGGTCTGGGTGGTGGTATAACGAGTGCGAACCAGCGCCCGTCGCATCGGTAGCTTGAGGTCGCGACTGAGGATGCGCGCGAGCATCTCGGCCTGATTGAACCCGCGCTCGCGTTGCCGCGCGGGGTGCAGCGGGACAGGGACGACCATGTCGAATGTTTGATCGCGCAGGCGCGAATCTTCCATCGCCGCGCGCAGCCACTCCCGCAGCAGGTGACGGAGATAAAAGGCGCGATGATATTTGAATTGCCAGATGATGGTGCGCGCGACGCCGCGCGCGCGAACCCGGGAAACGGCGGCTTCGAAATGCAATTGGCGGTGCGCGCAATTCGCGCAGGTGAAAGATTCCTCAAAGGTCGCCGGGAATGGCTCCGAACATTTCTCGCAAAACGGCGCTTTGATCCGCTGCACCTTGGTCGCGCACGCGTCGCACAAAAAGACTCCATCGTCGGCGGCCTGATGACAAAAGGCGCAGCTCGCCGGATAGAAAAGCGACGCCGCAGCGCGCAGAGATTTAAGCGAGACGTTCACGGAAACGACGCAGCCAGAGGCGCACAAGCAACCAGGTCAGGAGTCCGAGTGCGAGCGGAATCAGCCCGAAGAGAAGGTTGGGTCCCAGCCAGGGCAGGATCATCGCGACGCGTTTGGTTACTTTGCCGAAACCGGCGCTGACGAAAATCCAGCCGCTGTGCAAACCGATCGGCAGCCAAAGAGAATGCGTGCGGAGCCGGCTGTCGGCCAGGATGCAGCCAACGAGAAATAGGGTGGTGAAGCCGGCGAGGAGGAGCAGGGGATCGGAAAATTGGGCGAAGGAGTGGGCGATCGAAGTGAAGCCGGAATGCCATGTCACCAGTTCGTTGGTGCGTTCCGGCGCTTTCAGAAAATGAACGATGGCGTAGAAGGCGGCGACAATTCCGCCGGCGACGATGGCGGGAAGATCGCGCAGCAAAACGCCGAGGATGATTCCGCGAAAGAAAAATTCCTCCAGGAGCGGCACCGCTACCGCGGCGCCGAGGACTCCCACGAGCGCGAGCCAGGGCCACTGAGCCTTGAGGAGAAAAATTTTTCCGACGACCAGACTGACTGCAGCCAGGGCCAGTGGAACCGCAGAGAGGATGAAGCCGGCCAGGAAATCTTGGGCCGGATGCGGATTGGGCCGCAACTGCAACTCGCGGATCGAACGCAGGTGCAACGCCTTCAACAACGGCCAAAGCAAAAGCAGCGCCCAGATCAGCAGCGCGCGATGGAAAACGCTCTCGAAGCCGTAGTGCGCCAGCCCGCGCCAATGTCCGTGCGCCGCCGCGTTTTGAATCGCCCAATAAATCGGCGGCGCGAGCAGGGCCCCTCCGACGAGTGTGGCCGTGAGATACGCGAAGAGTTTGGCGGCATCTTTCAAGGGCGCTAATCTAAGAGCGCGAAATTATGGCACGTCAACATGTATGGACCGAACGCGAAGAGGACGGGGTGAAACGGGAAGTGCGCGCGACCTGGTTCAGCCGCGCGTGGCGGCTGCAGGCGAAGCGTGCGGATGAAGAGTCGTGGAATTATTACGAGCGACCGTCGTTGAGCGACCTTCTGGCGCTGCAGGATCTGATCGAGCGCAAATATCGACGGCGACGCGCGACCGCGGAGGAATTGGCTGCGGTGCAAAAGCTGGTGCAGACGTATGAGGAATAGGCATCTGCCGAAGTTTTGTCGCCGATGAAAAAAGTGCGCCTTGATCAAGTTTTAGTCGATCGCGCGCTGTATCCGAGCCGTGAGCAGGCGCAGCGCGCGGTGATGGCGGGGGAAGTGCGCATCGGCGAGCAACGCGCGGAAAAACCATCGCAGTTGATTGAACGGGACGCCGAGATTGCGACGGCGGTCCCGCCGCGGTTCGTCGGTCGCGGTGGATTGAAATTGGAAGGAGCGCTGGAGCATTTTCAAATCGAGGTGCGAAATCGGAGCGCGGTCGATCTCGGCGCTTCGACGGGCGGCTTCACCGATTGCCTGCGGCAGCGCGGCGCGCGGGAAGTTTACGCCGTCGACGTCGGCCACGGTCAACTCGCGTGGAAGTTGCGTAACGATCCCGGCGTGATCGTGCGCGAAAAAGTGAACGCGCGTCTCCTCACGCCCGCGATGGTCGACGGGCGTGCCTTTGACCTTTGCGTCATTGACGTTTCCTTCATTTCGCTGCTTTTGGTCTTGCCGAATGCGTTCGACTTGTTAATCCCCAACGGAATCGTGCTCGCCCTGATCAAACCGCAATTCGAACTCGAACGCCGCGATGTGGGCCGCGGCGGAATCGTGCGCGACCCGGCCTTGCACGAAAAAGCTCAGACGAAAGTGAGCGCGTTCATCGCCGAACGCGGCCACGAGTTGATCGGGGTGGCGCCGTCGGTCGTGACCGGAACGGACGGCAACCAGGAATTTTTTCTATGCGCGCGAAAACGATCGGATTAATCGCGCACCCGCGAAAGGCGGGCGCGGCGGAGCTGGTGCGCGCGGTGGCGGCAGAATTTGCGACCCAGGATGTCCGCGTTTTAATGGAAGATAAGACGGCGCAGCTTGTGAAAGGGAAGGGCGCCGGCTCGACCGGCGAAGTCGCAGCGGCGTCCGAGCTGCTGGTCGTGCTCGGAGGCGACGGCACGCTCTTGAAAACCGTCGCACAGGCCGGCGATAACTTGAAGCCGGTCTTCGGCATCAACGTTGGCTCGCTCGGCTTTCTGACCTGCGCGAATTCCTCCGCCTACAAGGAAGCGGTCGATGCGATCGCCGCGGGACAGATTGTCTACAGCGAGCGTTCGCTCCTGCGCGTCGAGTTACGCGATGGCGAGCGCGTGCTGACTTCCGCCAACGCTCTGAACGATGCCGTCATCAGTCGCGGTGATCTCTCGCGTTTGATTCGCCTGGTGACGAAAGTGAACGGCGAACCGCTCACGGAGTTCAACGCTGATGGTTTGATTGTCGCGACGCCAACCGGTTCGACCGCTTACTCCTTGTCCGCGGGCGGTCCGATCCTGGCCCCGGACTCGGGTGCGTTTGTCATCACGCCCATCTGTCCGCACGTGCTGACAAATCGCTCGGTCATCGTGAGTGAAAATTCGCGGATCGACATTTCGCTCGGCCAGACGCAGAATCCGGCCTTTCTTACCGTCGATGGCCAGGCGCCGACGCGAATTCCTGAAAACGGCATCGTCTCAATCTCCCGCGCGCCGGTCACACTTCCGCTCGGATTTTTGCCCGACGTTTCATTTCAGAGCGTGCTCCGCCAGAAATTAAAATGGAGTGGCAGCAACCTTTGAACTTTTTGTTCGCGCTTGCGCTGAGGGCATCATTCGAATGAAGGTAACGCCACGGATCCGACCTGATGACTGTTCCTGACCCAAATAACAGCGTTCTGCCGCTCGATGGAAATATCGACCTGCACATCGCGCCGCGGCTGACGGCGACCATCGCCGATATGCTGAAGGCTGAGCCGAAACGGGTAATCGTGGATTTGACTCGCGTCACCTACATCGACAGTTCTGGCCTGGCGCTGCTGATTAATGCGATGCGCGATGTCGAAGAATACGGCGGCGTTTTCATGCTCGCAGGTTTGTCTCCCCAGGTGCGACCGATTTTCGAAACCGCGCGCCTCGAGAATTTCTTCACCATTTTCCCAACGGTGGAAGCGGCCCAGGCGGCGCCATAAAGATGCTCCCGGCCCCGCGGCCGCGTCAGTGACATGAGCGGCGCGCTTCTCGCCCTCTGCTGCATTTCATTCGCTGCTGGTTTCATCGACGCGATTGCCGGCGGCGGGGGACTGTTACTGTTACCCGCACTTTTCGTTCTGCTCCCGCCCGCGACCGCGCCCGCGCTCGTGCTCGGGACGAATAAATTCGCCGCCTTCGCCGGCACTGCCGCGGCCGCTACTCGTTACGCTCGCGCGGTGAGCCTCACGCGTCCCGTCGTGATCCCGGCCGCGTTGGCCGCGTTGCCGCTCTCGTACCTCGGCGCGTATTGCGTTCGGCTGGTAAGTCCGGGTCTCTTTCGGCCGCTCGTTCTCTTTCTTCTGGTCGGCGTCGCCATCTACACGTTTTTCCGCAAAGATTTCGGCTCGCTCCACGCACCGAAGTTGAGCCGGTCTGCCCAGATTGCTCTCGCGATTTTGATTGGCGCCGGCCTCGGTTTCTACGATGGATTTTTCGGTCCAGGGACCGGCAGCTTTCTCATCGTCGCGTTTATTGGCCTGTTCCGTTTCGACTTCCTCAACGCCTCCGCGTCGGCGAAGCTGGTGAACTGCGCGACGAACATCGCCGCGCTCGTCTATTTTGTTGCCACGCGAAATGTTCTTTTCGCTTACGCATTGCCGATGGCGCTGTGCAACGTCGCCGGCGGCCTGCTCGGCGCGCGCCTCGCGATCCTCAACGGCAGCCAGTTCGTGCGTCTGATCTTTCTCGCGGTCGTCATCGCGATCATTGCTCGCTTCGCTTGGGAAATCTTTGGGCGATGATCATTCGCCGACGAAGGTGAAAGCATCAGGGTAGCGGCGAAGTGCAAAGCGACGGAAAACAGACCCACGAAGATGGCGCGACGGAGCAATACTTCGATCGCGTCGCGGGCCAATGGGAGAAGATGCGCAGGCAATTCTTCGGCGACGGCGTCCGCCTGGCCGTAATGCGCGCGGCCGGGATTTCCCAGGGCGATACTGTCGCTGACGTCGGGACGGGCACGGGCTTTCTCGCCGAAGCGGCCCTTGACCAAGGCGCGCGCGTCATTGGCATCGATTCCTCCGAAGCAATGCTCGCGAAAGTCACGAAGCGATTTGCCGGTCGAGATTTTCAGGCACGCCGGGGCAACGTGGACTTGCTCCCGCTCCAGACGAGTGAAGTTGAAACGGTCATCGCGAATATGGTTCTGCATCACGCGCCTGATCCAGCCCGCGCCATCCAGGAAATGGCCCGGAGCTTGAAGCCCGGCGGTCGGCTCGTGATCACCGATGCCGACAGTCACAACCACGAATGGCTGCGCGCGGAACAGCACGATCGTTGGCTGGGATTTGCCGGGGATGACCTCGAGCGCTGGTTTCGCCACGCTGGGCTCGTTGATGTTTCCGTGAGCGATACGGGCGAGAACTGCTGTCCCAGCACCGAATGCGGAGAACGGGTCGCGATTCCCATCTTCCTCGCGCGCGGGGTTAAGGCCACGAGTTAATCAAGGAAGTCGCCAAGCAGTATTTCCAGCACCAAACGCCTTCTATTTCATATGACATATATTGTATGATGTTATTTAAATACCAAGCGCTCGCTGCGTTTGTGTTTGCGTTGCTAGTGACTCTCCTTCAAATGTCTAGCATCCTTTCTTACGTTATAGCCTTTACCTGGTATCGACAATTTTCGGAAGGGTTATAGGCCGTCACGCCACCTTCTGTCGATCTAGCGGGCCGAAGGTTTTTCTCGGATGTTGAGGCAGCTGGAGTCGGGCTGATTCCGGTAAAATTTTGCGTAAAGTTCTGAACCTGCGCAATTCTTGCGAATGCCGTTGCTGCAGTCTTGACGCCGTCACGCGCTGGTCTAGCGTCGACGCGCAATGATGACGCGTTCTCTTCTATTTCTCGCTGCGGCGACCTTGATCGTGGCGGCTCCGCTGGCCAGGGCCCAGGACGATATTCAAACCGCGATGTCGCCGGGCGAATTCAAGAAGTCGGGTCTCGATAAGTTGTCACCGGAGGAGCTGGCAAATCTGAATCGCTGGCTCGCGGGCGACCGCGAGAAAACGGCGAAGAAGGCGGCGGCGCGGACGGCGCGGACGAAATTGGACTTCCTGGTCAGTCGCGTGGACGGCTCGTTCACCGGGCTGACCGGCGCCACGGTGGTCCACTTGCAGGACGGCACGGTGTGGAAACAGGCTAATTCCGATGACCGTTTTCATGGATCGCCGGTTGAGAATCCGGGTGCGGCGGTGGTGCACGGCACTTTCGGTTACAAGATGAGGATCGAAGGCGCGCAGGAGTTTTACGTCGATCCGGTCCGGCGTTAGCGGGAGTTCGGAGACCTCTTCCCATGAACGCGAGACGCGTGCACCGGCGGGGGCGCCAGATCAGCGGGGGCGGACGAGGCCGAAGGTTTCGTGCGTAAGGCGCGCAGCTTCGGCGGCGTCTTTCTCTGCGATGACAACGGCAATCTTGATTTCCGAAGTCGAGATGAGTTCGATGTTCACGCCGCCGCGGCCGAGCGCCCCGAAAAATTTTGCGGCGACGCCGGAATGTGAGCGCATGCCAATCCCGACGACGCTGAGCTTCGCGACGCCGCTGCGGGTGTTCAAGCCGGAGGCGCCGATCTTTTCAATTAACGGTTCGAGAATTCGTCGCGCGGCGACGAGATCGTTTTCGTGAATGGTGAACGAAACGTCGGTCGTCTCGCCGGTGGAAACATTTTGCACGATCATGTCGACGATAAGATTCGCCTCCGCGATCGCGCCGAAGATCGTGGCCGCGATCCCCGCCTGATCGCGCACCCCGCAAATCGTGACCTTCGCCTGTTTGCGATCGAGGCTGACCCCGCGCACGTCGACGTCTTCCATGTTGGCGGTCTCCGCTCGCGCGAGCGTGCCGGGCGCGCCGGTAAAGCTGGAGCGAACTTCGAACGGCACCGCAAATTTTTTCGCGAACTCGACCGCACGGGACTGCATGACCTTCGAGCCGGCGCCGGCCATCTCGAGTAATTCGTCGTAAGAAATTTCGTCGAGCTTGCGCGCGTCGTTGATCAGGCGCGGATCGCAGGTAAAGACGCCATCGACATCGGTGAAGATCTGGCAGGCATCGGCGTTGAGCGCGCCAGCGAGCGCAATGGCGCTCAGGTCGGATCCTCCGCGCCCCAGCGTGGTGGTCTGTCCCTCGGCGCTCTGTCCCTGAAACCCGGCGACGATGACGATGTAATCTTCGTCGAGGAGCGCGTGAATTTGCCGCGGACTGATGTTGGCAATTTTTGCGCGGGTATGAAACGGATCGGTCAGAATTCCCGCCTGGGCGCCCGTGAGCGAAATGGCGCTGCCGCCGAGCGCATTGACGGCCATGGCGGTGAGAGCGCTGGCGGCGCATTCACCCGTGGCGAGAAGAAGGTCGAGTTCGCGCGCCGCCGGCAAGGAAGAAACGGCCTGCGCGAGATTGAGCAGATTGTCCGTGACGCCAGCCATCGCCGAAACCACCGCGACCACGCGCGCGCCTTCGCGTTGCGCGTCGACGAGCCGCTGGGCAACCTTGCGAATGCGCTCGGGATCGCCGACGGAAGTACCGCCATATTTTTGGACGATCAAGGGCATTTCAGTGCATTCGCGGTTCGTGCGCGAAAGCCTTTCGGTTTTGTCGCGCCGATGTCAACTCTGCGCGAAGATGGCGGCGTGCACCGCCTCGGTCGTGGCGGGAACGGCGGCGGGAACCTGGAAATGGGCCGCGACAATTTCCGGATCTTTCAAGCCATGTCCGGTTACCGTGCAAACGATGGTTGAGTCGTTAGCGAGAAATTCGTCGCGCTTCTCCCGCCGAAATTTAAACAGGCCCGCGATCGGCGCTGCGCTCGCCGGCTCGACAAAAATTCCTTCGTGCCGCGACAGCCAAAGCTGGGCTTCGAGAATTTCCTCGTCGCTCGCGATCTCGACCGCACCGCGCGATTCGTCGATCGCAGCCTGCGCAAATTTCCAGCTCGCCGGATTTCCAATGCGAATGGCGGAGGCCACGGTTTCCGGTTTCGGAACAATGCGCTGGTAGAATATCGGGGCGGCGCCCGCAGCCTGAACTCCCACCAGCCGCGGTAAGGATTTCGCGTGGCCACGCTCGTGAAATTCCCGGTAGCCGGCCCAATACGCGGTCAGGTTTCCCGCATTGCCAAGCGGCATGAGATGAAGCGCGGGCGCGTCGCCCAGTTCTTCGATGATCTCGAACGCGGCCGTTTTCTGGCCGGCGATGCGATCGGGATTGATCGAATTCACGATGCTGAACTCTCCCGCTTCGCCGAGCTCGCGGACCAATCGCAGCGCGTCGTCGAAGTTTCCTTCGATCGGAACAATCTGCGCACCGTGCGCGATGGCCTGCACCATTTTGCCCTGCGCAATTTTTCCCGCCGGCAAGATCACGGCGCAGCGCAGGCCGGCGCGGGCCGCGTAAGCCGCGGCGGAAGCCGAGGTGTTCCCGGTCGAAGCGCAGATCAAAGCGCGCGCCCCCTGCTCCGCCGCTTTCGTCACAGCCATCGTCATGCCGCGGTCCTTGAACGAACCGGTCGGATTCAGTCCTTCGCATTTCAGATAGACCCGGCCGCGATGACCGAGCGTGCGCGCCAAAGTCGGGCACTCCACCAGCGGCGTATTCCCCTCGCCTAGAGAAACCAGCGGCGTCTCGACCTTCACCGGCAAAAATTCCCGGTATCGTTCGATAATTCCCCTGCCCCGTGCCGGCACCCTGGATTTTTCCATGTGCGACTAAGGTGGCGAAAAGCGTTGCAAAACGCACGCGCTCGTTTTCGTTAAGCTGCTTATGCCGGCGCTGACGAAAGAAGACAAACTGCGGTTGCTGACGATCCTGCTCGAAAGCCGGCAGGGCGATTTGCGCGAGCAAAGTCTCAATCGTCAGGGCAAGGGGCATTTTCACGTTTCGGGGATGGGGCATGAAGCCTTGGCGGCGATTTCGATTCAAATGCAGCCGGACGATTTCATCGCGCCATATTATCGCGATCGCGGGCTGGTCCTCGGGCGGGGGGTGAGTTCGGCGCAATTGGCGATCGATTATTTCGCTAAGGCCAAGGGTGAGAGTCACGGGCGGCAGATGCCGTCGCACTACAGTTGCCGCGCGAAAAATATCTGGAGCGTGCCGACGCCGACTGGTTCGCAGCTCCTGCCGGCGTGCGGAATGGCCTGGGGCTTGCAGCTCGATGGGAAAAACGGCGCTGTCGTCACGACGATCGGTGATGCCGCGACGCGCCAGGGCGATTTCTACGAAGCGATCGCGTTCGCGAAGGAGCGGAAACTTCCCGTGCTCTTCGTCGTCGAAGACAACGCTTACGGAATCAGCAGTCCGACGCGAAAAATTAATCCGCGCGCGCTCGATGTTCTTCAGCCGAAGGATTGGCGCGAAATCAACGGCGGCGACGTGGGCGAAGTTTACGCCGCCGCGCACGAAGCCTTCGCCCACATGCGTGCCGGCAAGGGCCCGGTATTTTTCTGGGTCACGATGGAACGGCTTTCCAGTCACACGAGCTCAGACGATCAGAAACTTTATCGGACGGCGGATGAACTCGCCGGCTGCGAAAAATTTGATCCGCTGCTGAATTGGAAAAAAGCGCTGATCGAAGAGTCGCTCATCACCGAAGACGACTTCGTGAAACTGGATCACGAGATCAAGGAACGTATTCGGCGCGAATTTGCCGCGGCGGAGAAAGAGGCGGACCCGAAGGCGGAAGAGTTGATGATCGAGATCGGGAGTGAATCCCCGCAGCTCGACGAGGAAGTTTTGCCCGCAGGCAAGTACCGCATCGGCGATACCGTTAACAAAACTCTGCGGCTCGGTTTAGAGCGCGACAAGCGGCGCGTCATTTTCGGCGAAGATGTCGAGGACCCGAAAGGTGGCGTCTTTCGCCTCACGCAAAAGCTCTCCACCGACTTTCCGAAGCAGGTTTACAACTCGCCCCTGGCGGAATCGACCATTCTCGGCGTTGGCTGCGGGCTGGCCTCATACGGGTGGCGACCGGTCTTTGAATTACAGTTCATCGATTTCATCGGGCCGGGCTGGAATCAACTGGTGACGAACATTTCGAATCTCCGCTGGCGGTCCTTTGGACAGTGGAAAGTGCCGCTCGTCCTTTACGCACCCTACGGCGCGTATCTGCCCGGCGGCAGCTTGTGGCACAGCCAGTCGAACGAGGCCACGCTCGCGCATTTTCCGGGAATTTCCGTCGCGATTCCCTCGACGCCGGAAGACGCGGCCGGCTTGCTCTGGACCGCGATGCATGCGGAGGATCCGGTCGTTTTCCTGATTCCCAAACACATGTTCTGGGCGGAAGTGGAGACAAAGGAGCCGGTCAAAGCGATCCCATTTGGGAAAGCCCGCAAACGAAAATCCGGCTCGGAGGTCACCCTCATCGCCTGGGGAAATACGGTCGAGAAGGCCCAGGAAGCGGTGGCGGAAATTGGCGACACCTTGAGCGTGGAGTTAATCGATCTGCGCTCAATCGTGCCCTGGGACCGCCAGATGATCGAAGACTCGGTGCGGAAGACGGGACGCGTCGTGATCGTGCAGGAAGACACCGAAAATTGCAGCGTTGGTCAGATGATTATCACCCATCTGACCTCCGTGCTTTGGGATGAGATGGTTAGCCCACCAATTCTCGTTAGCAAAGGCAACGTCATGATCGGTTACAATCCGATCTATGAGTACGCCGCCTTGCCCGATGTAAAACGGATCGTCGCCGCGTTGAGGAAGGCAGGGGCGAGCGAAACAAAACGCGCGGGGGCCACCCTGACTGCAACTCGCACCCCGGAGAAGATTGACGCCAACGTGGAGGAAGCGGCGACTCCGACGAGCGCGGCGACGCCCATCGTTGTCCCAATCATGGGCGAAGGCATTCGCGCGGCCAAAGTCGTCTCCCTGTTGAAGAAGTCCGGCGATAAAATCGAGCTGGACGATGCCCTGTGCGAAGTGGAGACGGACAAGGCCGTTTACCCGATTGAGTCGTCGTTCGCCGGAGTAATGGGCGAATGGCGAACCGAAGTCGGCGCCACGGTCGAGATCGGCGAAGAACTCGGCACAATTTTGAGTGAAAACGGCCATGAGATTCCGGCCACGGCGAAATCGGAAAAGAAACGCTCGGCCGAATCCCCCGCCCCTTCACGCCGCGAAATTGAGCCCGCGCTTTCCGCGACCGTTACCCGAAAACTCGGGCGCGTGGTCCCGGCCAATCTCCAGATCGACGCGCGCTGGGACGCTGTGCGCCAGGCGCGCGACGAAGCGAAGAAATCGACTGGCAGCGCCGCGCCGTCTCCCTCCGTCATGATCGCCTGGGCGGTGGTGCGCGCGATGGAAAAACATGCACCGTTTCGTCGACTGATGCAGGAGGATGACACCATCGTGGAGAGCGAAAACTTCGATCTCGGAATTGCGGTGGCGCTGGAGGGCGATCGTCTGGCCACGGCGGTGATCACCGAGGCGAACCGGAAATCGTGGGAGGAATTTTCGCAGGTTTATCGCGATTCCGTGGGGCAGACTCGGAGCGGCCGGGTCGACGCGATGAACGCGCCGGTCGTGATTAGCAGCCTCGGAGCCTTTGGCGTGCGCGCGGCCGCACCGATCGTGGTGCCTCCTTCCGTCGCGACGCTTTTCGTCGGCTCGGCCCATCGCGAACCGATCGCGAACGGCAAGACGAACGAGAGCGCGGAAATTATCACGCTCTCCCTGACGTTCGATCATCGGGTGGTGAACGGCGCGGGCGCCGCCAACTTCGTCCATGAGATCAAGGAGCAGGTCGAGCAATTCCGCCTTCCCGCGCCGGCCGCGCCGACAAAAAGCTAACGAGTCACGGCGTCGAAGCCGTTGGGAGGTTCTGCATGATCTCGAGTGCCTGGCGCAAGGGCGATGGGCTCACGCGATTGACCCCGGTGAACGGATGGTCCAGGACGTAGATGAGGAAGAGAATGAAGGAGACGGTCACGGCAAGCACCGCCGTCATGAGATACTGCGTGCCCAAGTGCGGCATGGCGAAGAAGTAGGTGTACGCGACCGTGGTAAAACAGCCGAATATGAGCACGAGCCAGATCACCGGAGGCACCGTGTTCGTGCCCGCAAAAATCCGCTGGCGGCGGAGCTCGGCCAGATTATCGAAATGTTCGAGGACCTGCGAATAGACCGGTTGGTTGGGCACTGCTTTGAGATCGACATGTTCAAAGCGAGTGATCAAATCGCGTAACAATCCGACCGAACGCAAGGCCGCCCCGCCGCTGGCCAGCTTTGGTAATTCGTCCTCCTCGATAAAATTCAAGTAACCGATCAATCCCTTCTGCACGTCGATCTTCAACGTGGGCGGGAGTGTTTCCGCGCTGTAAAAAATATCGAGGGCGCGGCTGGCTTCGAGCTGGAGATTCTTGTTCGCATCGTCGTAGCCGGTCCAGGTGGCGAAGACGACGAACGCCACGACCACGGCATAGAGCCAGCCGAAGGCTCCGAAAATGGCGAACGCCACCTCGTGATTTTCGCGCAACTCGTCCGCGGAAAATTTGCGCCGGACGACGAAGAGACCGAGAGCCGCCAATCCCGCAGCGAAAAGGGCGACGACGAAAAACGAAAGCGCGTTTGGCAACGAAAGAAGGAAAAGCATTTAGACGATCCAGTTCGGGCCGCGTTTCTCGTTGTAGGCGGCGATGCCCTCGCGCGCTTCCGGGGATTCGCGCGCTTCCAGATGATGTTGGAGCGCTAATTCAATATCCTGCCGCACGGTCGTGGGCCAGAGCCCGGCGAGCAGGCGCTTCGAGTTCGTTTCGGCTCCCGGCGCGCCCTGCAAAATGGAAGCGACTAACTCCGCGCCGGCACTTTCTAAATTCTCCGCCGCGACCACTCGAGTAATCAGGCCGATTTCTAGCGCGCGCCGGGCTTCGATTAACTCGGACGCGAGCAGCAACTCGCGCACATGCCGTTCGTGCAACTGTCGCCGCAGAAAAGTCATCACCAGCCCTGCGACTAAACCGCGCCGAACTTCCGGGTAACCGAACTTCGTTTTCTCCGCCGCGATCGCGAAATCGCACGCCGACATTAACCCCGCCCCGCCCGCCACCGCCGCGCCGTGCACGAGCGCGATCGTGACCAATCTCGTTTCCGAGAGCGCGAGCAAGGCATCGCCGACGGTCTGCGCGAGGACGTGCGCCTCGCTTTCTGTTGCTGCACCTAAATCGAGGCCGGTGCAAAACGCTTTCCCCGCCCCGCGGACGATCAGGATTCGCGTGGCGGCGTCCGCTTCGGCCTCTTTGACCCCGGCGACGAGGGCGCGCAATGATTCGATCGTCAGCGCGTTGCGTCGCTCCGGGCGATTCAAGATCAGGCGAGTGATCTGCGGAGATTGTTTCTCGAGGAGAACAACGGACATGGGTTGAGCAGCGTTGGAGCGTTAAAACGTTGAAGCGTTAGATCGTGAATCGTGGGAGCGGGCTGGAACGGGCAGGTTGGCGTTTCTCAACTTATACTGCCATAAGTTTCTCTGATGGAAGTCGTCAAGCTCATCGAATGTCCGCGCGACGCCTGGCAGGGTTTGCCGCGGCAAATTCCGACTGGGCGCAAGGTCGAATATCTTCGGGCATTGATCGCGGCCGGGTTTCATCATCTTGATGCGGTCAGCTTCGTCTCGCCGAAGGCCGTTCCGCAGATGGCGGACAGCGAAGGAGTAATGGAACAACTCGGAAACCATGACGGGGTCGAGATTATCGGGATTGTTGTCAACGAAAGAGGAGCCGAGCGGGCGCTGGCTACGGGGGCGGTGACGACGCTCGGTTTTCCCTGCTCAATTTCCGAAACCTTTCTGCGACGCAATCAGAATCAATCCCTCTCCGAGAACGAGCGGATGCTAAAGCAGATTACCGGCGCGGCGCGCGAAGCGGGTAGGCGGATCGTTGCCTACGTTTCAATGGCGTTCGGAAAT
This sequence comes from Chthoniobacterales bacterium, assembly GCA_038239645.1. Classification (GTDB taxonomy): domain Bacteria; phylum Verrucomicrobiota; class Verrucomicrobiia; order Chthoniobacterales; family UBA10450; genus AV69. The sequence continues at coordinate 19,093 of JBBSEO010000006.1, forward strand.
CCCTACGGCGATGCCTGGACCTCGTCCGCCGTCGCGGAGGCAGTGAACCAAATTGCCGGTCTTGGGGTTGCGACGATCTCGTTAGCTGACACCGCGGGGATGGCTAACGAGACTTCGGTGAGAAAGGTGATCGAAGCGGCCCTGCCGGAAGCGCACGGGTGCGAAATCGGCGTTCATCTGCACAGCACGCGCGCGACCGCCGCCGGCAAAATTCTTGCGGCATATGACGCCGGCTGCCGGCGTTTCGATTCGGCGCTCGGTGGTTTGGGGGGCTGCCCCTTCGCCCAGGATGAGCTGGTCGGGAACATTCCGACCGAAGAGGTGTTTCGCGCGCTGGCGGAGCGGGGAGTTTCGGCGCCGAAGAAAGATTCGCTCGAGAAGGTCTTTGCTTTAAACGAAGCGATTCGGCGGGAGTCTGCCTAGACCTGGACGACGCCGGTGTGGAAACGGGCCCGCGGCATCGGGCGCGAGACGTAACCGAGAAGACGCTGGAGGACCGCGCGAGTTTCGTGCGGTTGAATGATCGCGTCGATCCAGCCGCGCGCGGCGCCATAGCGGACGTCGGTTTGCTCTTCGTAATTCGCTTTCACTTTCGCGCGCAACTCTTCCAACTCTACCTTTGATGCTTTTTTGTCCCCACGATCCGCCGCCCGCGCGAGGATGGAGAAAACAGTATCGCTGGCTTGCGCGGCGCCCATGACGGCGTAGCGCGCATTCGGCCAGGCAATGAGGAAGCGCGGATCGTAGGCTTTGCCGCAGAGCGCGTAATTGCCGGCGCCGAACGATCCGCCCACGACGACGGTGATTTTCGGGACGGTGGAATTGCTGACCGCATTGACCAGCTTGGCGCCGCTACGAATGATTCCGGTCTGCTCCGCGGCGCTGCCGACCATGAAGCCGGTGACGTCCTGGAAGAAAATGATCGGCAGACCAACCTGATTGCAATCCATGACAAAACGCGCCGCCTTGTCCGCGCTGTCGGCGTAGATCACACCGCCCATCTGAATGCCCTCGGTCTTTGTTCGCACCGGCAAACGTTGATTCGCCACGATCCCAACGGCGCGTCCGCCAATCCGCGCGTAGGCGGTGACTAACGTTTTACCGTAATCCGCTTTGTACTCGTCGAGGGAATCCGCGTCGATGATCGAAGCCAGAAGATCGCGAGCATCATAAGGCTTGTGCCCGTCGAGGCTGACGACGTCATAGACCGCCTCCGGCGGTTTCGCCGCCGCCTTCGATTTCGAATTCTCGTTAGCCGGTGGGGCGTTGGCTTCCGGCAGCAGACCAACGAGCGAGCGGAGCCGTTCGAGACAGGACTCGTCGTCCTTCTCGTAAAAATCGACCGTCCCGCTAACTTCGGCGTGCATCTTCGCACCACCCAGAGTTTCCTGATCGACGATCTGTCCAATCGCGGCCTTGACCAATGACGGGCCGGCGAGATAAAGGCCACTGCCATCCGTCATCAAAATCTTGTCGCACAGGACGGGAAGATAAGCGCCGCCCGCAACGCAGTTGCCCATGATGGCGGCGAATTGGGGAATTCCCGCGGCGGAGATGACAGAGTTGTTGCGGAAGATCCGGCCGAAATCGTCCTCATCGGGAAAAATCTCGTCCTGCATCGGGAGAAAAACGCCCGCGGAATCGACGAGATAAATCAGCGGCAGGTTACTTTCGAAGGCAATGCGCTGGGCGCGAATCAGTTTTTTCGCGGTCTGGGGGAAGAAGGCGCCGGCTTTCACCGTGGCATCGTTCGCTGCGATCATGCAGGGAACGCCGTGGACGTTTCCGATGCCGGCGACGGTGCCCGCCGCCGTGATGCGGCCCCATTGTTCATACATCTTGTGCGCGGCCCAAAGCCCGACTTCGAACAAGTTTTCGCCTTGATCGAGGAGACGCGCGATGCGTTCGCGCGCGAGCAATCTTCCGAGTTTGTGCTGGCGTTCCTGGCCTGCTTTGCCTCCGCCCTCGCGCAGTTGCGCTTCCTCTGCGAGAAGCGCTTCGCAGCGGTCGCGCAAATTTTCGGCGGGGCGTGAAGACATGGTGCGCTGCACGCTTAATCCGGCGCGGTCGCTACTTCAAGCGCGGCGAATCGTTAGTAAATGTCGGCTTCGGAAGAATAACCGGAATCGCCGCGAATGCTGCGCAACCGGTTTTGGGTGCCGCGTTCGGAGCGGCTGAAAACGTCGACCGACAATTTCATCATGTAGGGAACGGCGGCGAGAGTTCCCAGCGAAAGCAGCGCGATCGCGGTGGCGTGACGCGCGGGGCGACGGATCCGATCGGCCACGAGAAGTCCAAGCCCGAGGCCGAGGGCGGTGCGCATGACGCTAAGGAGCGGATCGACGGGCAGGTCTTCCGGACGTTTGGGCAGAGAGATGGGGAAAGACACGGGTTTTTATACGGCGATGTTTCGAAAAAGAAATTGGAATTTATCTCACGACGAACCGAAATGATGAAGTGGCGATGAGCGGCGATCTCTATGCAATAATTTTGGCTGGCGGGAGCGGCGAGCGGTTTTGGCCGCTCAGTCGCCGCACTTTACCGAAGCAACTGCTGCGCCTCGTGAGCGAGAAGACGCTCCTGGAATCGACCGTCGCCCGTCTCGACGGCCTCGTGCCCCCCGAACGAACGCTGATTTTGACCAACGTCGACCAGGAAAAAAGTGTCCGGGCGCTGCTGCCACCGGAATTCCCGCGCGAGAACATCCTGGCCGAACCGGCGAAGCGCGACACGGCCGCCGCCGCTGCCCTCGGTGCGGCCTGGGTCGCGGCTCGCGATCACAACGCGACGATGATGGTTTTGCCCGCGGACCACGTGATCGAGCAAGTCGAAGCATTTCGCGAAACGATTCACCTCGCGGTCAAAGCGGCGCGCGAAAATCGCGCGCTGGTGACGATCGGCATCAAGCCAAAGTCCGCGCATACCGGTTTCGGTTACATTGAGCTCGGCCCGGAGCTGGAGAAAATGCCGGGAGTTTTTCGGGTGGTGCGTTTTCGGGAGAAGCCCAACGCGGATCTGGCCGAAAGCTTCGTTCGTCGCGGCACGTTTCGATGGAATGCCGGGATGTTTGTTTGGACCGTGCCGACAATTCTGACGGCGTTTAATCGACACGCGCCGGAGTTGGCGCGGTTCATTTCCGGCTGCACTTCGGGCGCGCGCTTGGAGAAATGTCTGCGCGAGAAGTTTGCCGGTTTACCGAAGATTTCTTTCGATTACGCGGTGATGGAAAAGACCGACGGAGTGTTAATGGTAGAAGCGAAGTTCGAGTGGGATGACGTCGGTGGCTGGCCAGCCGTCGCACGTTATTTCCCCGGCGACGAGAATAGAAACACCGGCAACTGCCACGTGACCGCGCTGGACGCGAGCGACAATATTGTCTTCGACGAAAGCGGCGGGGAAGTCGCTCTTCTCGGGGTGAATAATGTCATTGTCGTGCGCACCGGCGATGCGGTCCTGGTTTGTCACCGCCATCACGCGGAAAAAATAAAGAACCTGGTCGCGAAGCTGCCGGAGAGATTGCAGTGAAACGCATTCTCGGAGTCGACCTCGGCGACGCGCGCACGGGCCTCGCCATTTCCGACGAATTGCAGATGCTGGCCCACCCCTTGGAAACGATCTCGGCATCGACCGCCGAAAAGGTGACGCGGCGCATCATCGCACTTGCGGTCGAGCGCGAGTTGGAAACGATCGTGATCGGCCTGCCCCGGCACATGAATGGCGCGCTGGGAGAACGGGCCGAGCGCGCCCAGAAATTTGCCGACGCGCTGGGAAAGCGCTTGTCCGTCCCGATTGTGATGTGGGACGAGCGCTGGTCGTCGGTCGCGGCAGAGCGCGCGTTGCATGAGGCCGGGCGGAAGACGCGCGAAATGAAAGGCGTGCGCGACCAGGTCGCCGCGCAATTTATCCTGCAAGGTTACCTCGATCGCGCCCATGCCTGACCTGCAGCGGTTGAAGCTGATCGTCAGCTACGACGGCTCGGGGTTCGCCGGCTGGCAGAGCCAAAGTCGCGGCGACACGATCCAGGACGCGATCGAACGCGCGGCGGCGAAAATCTGCGGTTGCCGGATCGCGGTCCACGGCGCCGGTCGCACCGATGCCGGCGTTCATGCGCTGGGGCAATGCGCGCACATGGACGTTCCGGCGATGAAGCTGCCGTCGCACCGCTGGCCATCCGCGCTCAACGCCCATCTGCCCCCGAAAATTCGGATCGAGAAGATGACACGAGTTCCCGCGACTTTTCACGCTCGCTTTTCTGCCCGCGGAAAGACCTATCGTTATCGGATTCTAACCACGCCGGTCCTCTCGCCTTTCGAAATCGGTCGCGCCTGGCACCTGCGCTCCGAGTTGGAGTCAGC
>JBBSEO010000007.1:0-23367 GCA_038239645.1 Chthoniobacterales bacterium
AACAACTCCCAGCGCGCCCGCAATAAACGCTTCTGCCGTTTCTGCGCCGTCGCCTTCGGATCCGCCAAATCGAGCGCTTTTTTTGCGGCGATCCGGTCCTGGCGGTTGAGCAAGATCTCTACCTCTTCCAATCGCGCCTCGGCGCTGAAACGCTGGTCGCGCTCCAGCGCGCGGAAATTTGCGAGCGCTTCTTCTTCCCGCCCCAGCTGACGGAAGGTTTGCGCGCTGAGAAACGCCACCGCCCTATTTTCCGGCGCGGTGCGACGAATCTCCTCGAGCAAAACGAGCGCTTCGGCCGGCCTTTGCAATTCCAGCAAAGCGCGGGCGCGCAGAAATTTTCCCTCCGCGCTCGCGGGATTGCCCAGCGTTTGCAACGCCTCTTCCGGCCGCTGCGCGGCCAGCAGCGCTTCGGCCAATTTTTCCGTTACCGGCCCAGCGGATTGCGGCGGAGTGACGGCGAGCAGTTGTTGCAGGCGTGTGACGGCGACCTCCGGCACGCCATCGAGAAGGGGCCGCAAGGCGTTCTCCAGCGCCGGATTCGATTCCGCCGCGCTCACGAAAAGGGCGAACGAAAAAAAGGAGGCGAGGACGATTCTCATCGCAACAGCGCCTGCAAAAACTGTCCCGTCTGGCTGCCCGGTTGCCGCGCGATTTTCTCCGGCGGTCCCGCGCCGATAATTCTGCCGCCACCCTCGCCGCCTTCGGGCCCCAGATCGATCACCCAATCCGCGCATTTGATCATCTCGAGGTTGTGTTCGATCACGACGAGCGTGTTTCCGGCATCACGCAGTTTCATCAGCACGCGCAGCAGATTCTCGATATCGGCAAAATGCAGTCCGGTCGTCGGTTCGTCGAGAATGTAAAACGTCCGGCCGGTGGCGCGTTTCGCGAGTTCGGTCGCGAGTTTGATGCGCTGCGCCTCGCCGCCGCTCAAGGTCGTGCCCGCCTGCCCCAGGCGCAGATAACCGAGGCCGACATCGAGGAGCGCGTTCAGTTTATCGGAAACGCTCGGGACATTCCGGAAAAAACGCGCCGCCTCATCCACCGTCAGGTCGAGGACATCGGCAATATTTTTGCCTTTGTAAGTCACCTCGAGCGTCTCGCGATTATAACGGCGACCGTGACAGATCTCGCACTCGACGTAGACGTCCGGCAGAAAATGCATCTCGATCTTGATCAGACCGCCGCCCTCGCAATTTTCGCAGCGCCCGCCCTTCACGTTAAAGCTGAACCGGCCCGCATCGTAACCGCGCACCCGCGCCGCCGGGAGCTGCGCGAACAATTCGCGAATGGGCGTGAACGCGCCGGTGTAGGTAATCGGATTCGAGCGCGGCGTGCGCCCGATCGCGCTTTGGTCGATCACGATCGCCTTGTCGATTTGATCGACGCCGCGCAGCTCGCGATATGCGCCCGGTCTCTCCTTTGAGTTGTAGAAATGACGGAACAAGGCTCGACGCAAAATGTCGTCGACCAGCGTGGATTTCCCGCTTCCGGAAACACCGGTGACGCAAGTGAAACAACCGAGCGGGAAGGCGGCGGTCACATTTTTCAGGTTATTTTCGGACGCTCCGATGACCGTCAGCCAGCCTGAGGCCTTGTCCGCGTTCGGCGCCACGCGATGCCGCGGAATGCTGATCCGCGCACGGCCGGAGAGATAATCGGCCGTGGGCGAATTCTTCGCTGCCAGGATTTCCTGCAACGTTCCTTGCGCGACGATCTCGCCGCCGCGCGGGCCAGCGCCCGGGCCGAGATCAATAATGTGGTCGGCGGCGCGAATCGTCTCCTCGTCGTGTTCCACCACGATGACCGAGTTGCCGAGATTTCGCAGCCGGACCAGCGTGCCGAGGAGGCGCGCGTTATCCCGCTGATGCAAGCCGATGCTCGGTTCGTCGAGGACATAAAGCACGCCGGCCAATCCGGAACCGATCTGGGTCGCAAGACGAATCCGCTGCGCTTCCCCGCCACTGAGTGTGCCGCTCTCGCGATCCAAGGTCAGGTAGCCGAGCCCGACCTCGAGCAAAAACTGCAAACGCGACGCAATCTCGCGGACAACCTCCGCGGCGATTTCGCGCTGCTGTTCCCCCAGCGTGATCTGCGCCATGAATTCCGCCGCGGCCGCGACCGTCAGCGCGGTGAATTGATGGATGTTCAGCTCGGCCGTCGCGCTCTTGAGCGTCACCGCCAGAATCTCCGGACGCAGTCGCGCGCCGCGACAAACCTGGCAAGGCACTCGCGTCATGAACGAGCGGATGCGATTGCGGGTAAACTCGCTCTCCGTTTCCTCGTAGAGCCGCTGCATTTGCGGCACGAGGCCTTCGAACGGCTTCGCGATCTTCTCCGCCTTGCCGTTCGCTCCGAAGGACAGCGTGACCGGCGTTTCACCCGTGCCGAAATAAAGCGCCTGTTTGAATTTCTCCGGGAGCTGCGCGAACGGCGCTTCGTCGCTGACCTGGAAGTGTTTCACCAGCGCCCCTTCGATTTTCCGGTAATACGATTGCATGCGCTTCGGTCCGCGCCGCCACGGCGTGATCGCGCCTTCGGCGATCGATTTTTCCGGGGTGGAGATCATCAACTCCGGATCGACCACCTGCTGGGTGCCGAGACCGTGACAGGCCGGGCAGGCGCCGAGGTGACTGTTAAAGGAGAAATGCCGGGGCGTGAGTTCGCCCAGGGAAAAACGATGATCGCCCGCCGCATAATCGGTCGAGAAACGCTCCGTCGTCCATTTCTCGTTAGAATCGCTTTCCGGCCGCAGGATGACGAGCTTGTTTCCGCCCCATTTCAGCGCGGTATCGACCGAGTCCGCGAGGCGAACCCGAACGCCGTCGCGCACGATCAGTCGGTCGACGACCGCTTCGATCGTGTGTTTATCCGATTTCGACAGACGAATCGGTTCTGGGCGGCTTAATTCGATGATCTCGCCGTCCAGACGTGCGCGGACGAAACCTTCCCGTCGCAGTTTTTCGATCACGTCCCGGAATTCGCCGCGTTCCTTTTCAATCAGCGGCGCCAGCACGACGATTCTTGTTTCTTCGGGATAGGCCAGAATCTTGTCCACGATTTGCTGTGGCGTCTGCCGGAAGAGCGGCTTGCCCGTTACCGGATCGTGGGGCTGGCCGATGGCCGAGAAAAGCAGCCGGAGATAATCGTAGATCTCGGTCGTGGTCGCGATGGTCGAGCGCGGGTTGGCGCCCGCGCTGCGTTGCTCGATCGCGATCGCCGGCGACAGGCCCTCGATGAAATCGACATCCGGTTTTTCCATTTTGTCGAGAAACTGGCGGGCGTAGGCGGAGAGACTCTCGACATAGCGCCGCTGCCCCTCGGCGTAGAGCGTGTCGAAGGCGAGCGAGGATTTCCCGGACCCGCTCAGGCCGGTAATGACGACCAGTTTGTCCCGTGGAATCTCGACCTCGAGGTTCTTGAGATTGTGCTGGCGGGCACCGCTAATCTTGATAGTTTGCGCAGGCATTCGGACGACGGATGTCGAACCTTGCAGTCAAGCACAAGGATTGCTTTTCTCTATTAAAATCGAGGCGTTATGACTGACCAAGCCAACTCCGTTTCCCGCGAGGAATTAATCCAGCTGCAGGCCAAATTCAGTGAAATCAAGCATACGATCAATAATGCCCTCGCGGTGATGATGGCGCTGTCAGAAATGTCGCAACGCCGGCCGGATTACTCCGAAAAGCTCGCGACCACTGTGCTGGCGAAGGCGCCCCAAATCGTTTCCAGCCTCCAGGAATTTACCGACGCGCTGAACCAGAAAGCGGGACCGAAGCCCGAGGTTCAGCCGGCCCGCGAGAGTTAGGCCGCGTCTGGCCGGCGCCGCTTGCACGGCGTTCAGAGGTTGGTTTAGCTTCCGGGGCGGCGCCTGGCGTCGCGCCCCATGCCCGCTACCGCTGTTCGTCCCGAGGAAACTCCCGTAACGCCCCCCACGCCGGTCGTCCTGCCCCCGCCGGAGGCAGAACGCGCCCTGGCGGACCCGCGCAATTTCATCAATCGCGAGCTGAGCTGGCTGGAGTTTAACCGCCGCGTGCTGGACGAGGCGCAGGACGAAACGCAGCCGCTGATGGAGCGGGTGAAATTCCTCACCATTTTCAGTTCGAATCTCGACGAATTTTTTGAGATCCGCGTCGCTGGCATCAAACAACAGATCGCGAGCGAGACCAGCTCGGTTGGACCGGACGGGTTGTCGCCGACCGAAGCCTTCAACGCGATCGAACGCCTGACCCATGAACTGGTGGCAACGGAATACCAGCTCTGGAACGAGAAAATTCTCCCGGCCCTGGCGGAGAGCAATATCCGCCTGCACGAGGTCGGGCAATTGACCGGAAAGCGCGCGGCGTGGGCGGAAAAATATTTCCGCGACGAAGTTTTTCCAATGCTGACGCCGCTGGCGGTTGATGCCAGTCATCCCTTTCCGCAGCTTCTGAACAAGAGTCACAATCTCCTCGTCCGCGCGAAAGCGAAACGAGGCGGCGAGCGCTTGCTCGCGATCGTGCAGGTGCCGCGGGTGGTGCCGCGCTTGATCCTGATGCCACGCACGAAAAACGAGCCGTGGGATTACGTTTATCTCGCGGCGCTGATCAAGCATCACATCGCCGAGCTTTTCCCCGGACTGCTTCTCGACGGCGTCCACGCTTTCCGCGTGACGAGGAATAGCGACCTCTACATTGACGACGAGGAAGCGGAAAATCTCCTGCGCACGATCGAACAGGAGCTGCGGCGTTCCAGCCGCGGTAATGCCGTGCGCCTGGAAGTGGAAGCGGACTGCCCGAAGGAATTCCGCGATCTCCTGCTGGAGTTTTTCGATCTGCGTGAGCAGGACATCTATCGCTTGCGCGGCCCCCTCTCGATGCCCCATCTCGCACCGCTGGTGACGAACGATGCCTTCGGGAAATTAAAGGATCGACCGTTCCAGCCTTCGTTCCAGCCGGCCCTTCCGCCCCACGCCGATATTTTTGAGATCGTTCGGCGTCAGGACATTCTGCTCCATCATCCCTACGAATCGTTTGATCCGATTGTGGACCTGATCGAGCGCGCCGCCACCGATCCGCAGGTCCTGGCGGTCAAAATTACGCTCTACCGCACGAGCGGCGATTCCCCCATCGTCGAAGCGTTGATCGATGCCGCGAACCACGGGAAGCAGGTCACCGCGATTGTGGAATTGCGGGCGCGCTTCGATGAAGCGGCGAACATTCGCTGGGCCCGACGGCTCGAGGAAGCGGGGGCGCACGTCGTCTATGGCGTGGTGGGATTGAAGACGCATTGCAAGGCGATGCTGATCGTGCGGCGCGACACCGATCGCCTGCGCCAGTATGTCCATCTCGGCACCGGCAATTACCATCATAAGACAGCGCGGATTTATACCGACTTCAGTTTGATGACCGCCGCGCGGGAATTGACCGATGAAGTCGCGATCGTTTTCAACACCCTCACCGGTCTCGCCGGCTATCCCGGCTTGAAAAAACTGATGGTCGCACCGTTCGACCTTGGCGTGCGCTTGCTGGGCTTGATTGAGCGCGAACGCGATCACGCCCTCGCGGGCCGACCGGCGCGGATCATCGCGAAACTGAATTCGCTCGTGGACGAAAATGTGATCGGAAAACTTTATGAGGCTTCGCGCGCCGGGGTCAAAATCGATCTCATCGTCCGCGGCATTTGCTGTCTCCGGCCGCAGCTGCCGGGCTTGAGCGAGAATATCCGCGTGATCAGCATCGTCGGGCGTTTCCTCGAGCACAGCCGGATTTATTTTTTTCAGAACAACGAAACCCCGGACATTTTTCTTTCGAGCGCCGACTGGATGCCGCGCAATTTTTATCGCCGGATCGAGATCGCCTATCCGATCGACGCGCCGGCCTTGCGTGAAGAAATGATAAAGGAGATTTTGCCGACGTTGTTGCACGACCGGGTCAAGGCGCGCGAACTGCAGGCGGACGGCAGTTATAAACGTCTGCACCCACGGGACGGCGAAAAGTCCGCCCAGGCGCAACTTCACTTTCGGGAACGTTCGCGCGCGGCACGTCAGGCGATGGCCGATGCTTCGCCGAAGAAAAAACAAAAGCTCACGCCGATCCGGGCGATCAAGACGCCAAAACCGTGAAGGAGATTTGTTTTCTTCGCCACGGCAACGCCGACTGGCCGGACTGGAGCAAGCCCGACGACGATCGCCCTTTAAACGACGACGGTATTCGCGAAATGAAACGGGTCGCCAAGTTGCTCCAGGCGATTAGATTTCGTCCCGACGTTATCGTCAGCAGCCCGCTGCCGCGCGCTGAGCAAACGGCGCGAATCGTGGCCGAGAAGCTGGGGCTCAAAGTCAATTTTGAACCGCGCCTGGTCGAGGATTTTTCCGCGCGCGAATTGCAGGAAATGCTGGAGCCCTTCAAGGGCGATTGCGCCTTAATCGTCGGTCACGAACCGATTTTGGCGGAAGTCATTTGCGAGCTGACAGGCGGACGCGTCAAAATGGCGAAAGCGGGAGCGGCGTTAGTCAGGCTCAAGAGCGCAAATCGTGGAGAGCTGCGCTGGTTGCTCCCGCCGAAAATTACGCGCGCGCTGAAAGCCTGATCAGGGCGACTTCGGGAGCGGAGGCGTGGAGGTGGAGGACGGGGCCGCTCCAATTGGCGGCGCCGGAACAGCACCGACTGCCAAATCTTCCGGCTTCACCGTCGGCGCTGGCCCCGCGGGCGCATTGACCGGAGCGGGCGAGCCGAAAGCCGACGCGGCCGTCGGCAGCGGAGTCAGGGTCGGCGCGGCACCGGCCTGCGCCCGGAGCAATTCACGCCGGACACTGCTGTTTCCCATGCTGCGCTGCGCGTAAAGAATCGAGAGGACAAAAGTGAGGACGAAAAAGAGACCCGCGAGCCAGCCGGTGAACTTGGTCAGGACGTTCGTCGTCTGCGCCCCGAAAATGTTCTCCGTCACGCCACCGCCGAACGCGGCGCCGAGGCCCTCGCTCTTCGGCCGCTGCATGAGGATGACGAAAATCATGAGCAACCCGACCAGCAGATCGAGGCCGAGCAGGAAGTTGATCAGGACGTTCATGAGAGCGCCCAATATCCGCAGAACGGCCCTCTTGTAAACCGGCGTCTCACCGGGCGGCGGAGATGACCGGACGCTCCGCTTTGATCTCGTTCCAGATCGCGTTCAGCTCGCTCAGGGTGGCCTGCCCGAGTTTTCCGCCTCGCTCCTGCAAACGCCGCTCGAGTTCCGTGAAACGCCGCACAAATTTATCGGTCGCGCTCTGCAATAATGTTTCCGCGTCAAGGTTGAGCTTCCGCGAAAGATTAACCACGGCGAAGAGCAGATCGCCGAGTTCATCTTCCTTTTCCGCGCGGGAATCGGCTACGATCGCGGCGCGCACTTCTCGCAATTCCTCTTCCACCTTTGCCAGCGTTTGGGTCGCATCCGGCCAGTCGAAATTCACCCGCGCGACTTTCTTCTGGGCTTTTTGCGCGCGCATCAGCGCTGGCAAAGCCTCGGGCAGGCTGGCAAGATACGAGGAATCATCTCTCTTCTCCGCCCGCTTGATCGCTTCCCATTGCCGCAATACGCCTTCGCTCTCGGTCACCTTACTGCTTCCGAAGACATGCGGATGTCGCCGGATTAATTTCTCCGCGGCCGCGCGGGCAACCTCATCGATGGTGAAGCGCTTTCCTTCGGCGGCGATCTCCGCTTCCATCAGGATGACGAGCAGCAGATCGCCCAGTTCCTCCTGCAGGTTGACATCATCCTGCACCCGAATCGCACCGGCAACTTCATAAGCTTCCTCCAGTAAAGCCGGGAGCAACGATGCGTTGGTCTGCTCGCGATCCCACGGACAACCGCCGGGCGCGCGTAACTGCGCCACAATCCCACGCAGCCGTTGAAATTGATCTTCCGCTAGATCCGCCAAAGCGATCGATGCGCCCCAAATTCCGTGATCTCGCCCGAAGTCTTCTTCCCGACATAGATCGCAATTCCCAAGACCCCGAAAAAGGTCGCGATCATGATCGAAGCAACAAACCACGACGGGATATGGCCGACGCGGAGGGCGCGATAAAATCCCGGTATCCCGATAATCGGCGCCGCCGGGTGGAGAAAAATCTTCGTCACCCAGGCGACGAGAATGAGGACGAAGATAAAAACGTAGTTCCGTTTCAGGCGCCGGCCGATTGCTTCCAGTTTCGAGATCTTGAACGAGGGCAAAATTAGATCTTCGCAAACGAGCTTCTTCCATTCGCCTTCCAGCATGAGGCGATTTTCCATCACCATCGGCACGAGAAAATGTGCTTCCAGCATTCGCACTCGCGCGCGGAAGGCGTCGTAAAAACGATAGCGCCGCGCCTCGATCCAAAGCATCACCCAGACGATCGCGAGATTAAAAAAGAAGATGATGTGCGGCACGCCCGCATTCGAAAATGCGATCGTAATGATGGCGGTGCTGGAGGTGATGGCCCAGTTCGTCGTGATGTCGAGCCGCTGCCGCCAGACCATGATGCGGGACAATTCGCCCCGGTAAAAGTGCGCCATGGCATTGACGTAGCTCGGGTCGTAAGGACTGCGCGTGACCGTCGTCGCAGAATGGTCGCTGGCGGCTTCCGCCGTTTTCAAATCGTCCGTTGGCATTATCGAGATTGCACGTTATCCAAACAGGCGACGCCGCCCTTGTCGAATCTGCTTTATGCCGATCTCCCTCGAAAAACTATTTCAATCGAGCCAGATCGTGCCTGAACTCACCGCGCAAACCCAGGACGACGCCCTGCGCGAGATCGCCGCTGCCCTTTCCTCAAACGAGGCCATGCTCGATCCCGCGAAATTTCTCACGGAACTGAGCGCGCGCGAAAAATTGCAATCGACCGCGGCGGGGAACGGCGTCGCCTTTCCCCACGCGCGCACTGATTCCGTGAGCGAAATCATTCTTGGCCTCGGGCGCAGCCGAACCGGCATCCTCTTCGGAGAAAGCGGCGAACGGACTCATCTCATCTTCGTCATCGGCACGCCGCGCCGGATGGTGAGCGATTATCTCGTCTGCATCGGAGCACTGGCCCGCTTGGTGAAAAAAAACGAGCTCCGTCAGGATCTGATACGAGAGCCCCGCGCGGCTGGGATGGTCGAAATTTTGCAGAGCGCCGCGGCGGTCGTGGCTTGATTAGCGGGCCCGAACCGCCTGCAGAAAAAAGAACCGCGGCGGTTCGAAAGAGTCTGCGCGTTCTCAAATTTCGGCGACGACAGCGAGGCGACGCAGCAGAAATCGTTAGTCGCGTTTTTCGAGCAACTTCGCCCGCGCGCGATCAAGCATGCGGCGCTCGTTCGCGGTTAAACTGCCGATGCCGGAGCGCGCGATCTTGTCGAGAATCGGATCGATCGACTCGTAAACGTCGCCCTCTTCCCGGCGCGCGACCGGATTTTTCGGGACCACCGTGAATTTCGGTTTCGGTTGCAGGCGCGCCTTGAAATTATCCCACCACTCGAGCTCCGGTCCCGCGCCACGCAGTCGAATGAAAAGAAAAGCAGCCGCCACGCTCGCCCAGACCGCAACCAGGTTTGTCCAATCGTGATAGGCGAGCAGTTGCAGCGTGTAGATCGCGGCCAGGATTGCCGCCATCCATTTCGCCGAGATCCGCAAAAGCATTTCGGCCGATGGATAGATCGTCGCGAAGGCGACAAAAATTCCGAAATGGAGCGCGGGAGAACCGGCCAGGCCCGCGCGTTGATTCAAGCCCCAGAGCGTGAGGATAAGCGTCGGCGCCACGAGCAAGGTTCCGTAAAGAACCAGATAAGGCCGCTGGCCAATGAACTTTTCCACTTCGCGCCCGAAGATAAAGAGCATGTACATTTCGATCGCGAACCAGAGCAGCATCGACGGCGCGTGGACGAAGGCGTAGGTGGCGAGGCGCCAGACCTGGCCTTGGGCGAGCACCGCCGCGCTATCGAAAATCAGCGGCGAAAGCGCCAGCCCGGCAAAGGTAAAAATCGCGGCCACCACCGCGCAAACCACGTGGGCGCCCACCAAAATAGTCGTGACGTCGACCGGGACGCGTCCGACCCAGGTGACCGGCTGGTAATCGTCTGAGGTGGTCACCCCGAACATGTCGTAATAGACGACTCCGAGGCTCCGTGCGCAAGAGGCGACCTCGCTCGGCGATGGAATTTTTTGATTGGAGAAGCACGCGAAGCAGCCAACAATTCCGAAACGCCTTGCCTCATGGTCAACCTCGCGCCCGCACTTTCACCGCACCCCGGAATGGGAGACAGGAAACCCACGAACCAGGCTGTGCTCGATTGGGTGCAATCGGTCGCGCAACTGACCAAGCCCGAAAATATTTTCTGGTGCGACGGATCGAAAGAGGAAAACGATTATCTCCTCGCGGAAGCGGAGAAGCTGGGCGTGGTCGAAAAGCTCAACCAGCAGAAAGTGCCCGGCTCCTATCTGCACCGGAGCAATCCGAACGATGTCGCGCGGGTCGAGCAGTTCACGCTCATCTGCACGCCGACCAAAGAAGAAGCTGGCCCGACCAACAACTGGAGCGAGCCCGACCAAACCTACCAAAAACTCCACAAGATGCTCGCGGGCGCGATGGCAGGACGAACCATGTTTGTCGTCCCCTACATCATGGGACCGCCGGCCTCGCCGCTGACCAAAGTCGGATTCGAGATCACCGATTCCATTTACGTCGTCCTGAGCATGCGAATCATGACCCGCATGGGCGAAGTGGCAGTGAAACGCCTCGGCGACGATCCAAAAGGCGAATGGAATCGCGGCGTGCATTCGCTCCTCGACGTTAATCCGGAACGGCGGCTCATTTGTCATTTCCCGCAGGACAACGCCATCATCTCGGTCGGCTCCGGGTATGGTGGAAACGTTTTGCTTTCGAAGAAATGCCTCGCGCTGCGGATCGGTTCCTACCTCGCGCAAAAGCAGGGCTGGCTCGCCGAGCACATGCTCATTCTCGGCGTCGAATCGCCCGAGGGGGAAAAGCATTACGTCGCCGCGGCTTTCCCCAGCGCTTGTGGCAAAACCAATTTCGCCATGCTCATTCCGCCGAAACATTTTGCCGGCTGGAAAGTCACGACCGTCGGGGACGACATCGCCTGGATGCAGATTCGTGATGGTCAGCTTTGGGCGGTGAATCCGGAGAACGGCTACTTTGGCGTCGTGCCGGGCACGAGCATGAAGTCGAATCCGAACGCGATGAAATCGATCGCGCACGACACGCTTTACACCAACGTGGCGAAGACGGATGACGGCGACGTTTGGTGGGAAGGCAAGGACGGCGGCGCGCCCAAACATGCGATCGACTGGCGCGGGAATGACTGGACTTCAGATTCGAAGGAAAAGGCGGCACATCCGAATTCGCGCTTCGCCACGCCCATGCGTAATAATCCGGTGCTGGATCCGGACGTGGAGAAAGGCGAGGGCGTTCCGATCAGTGCGATTATTTTTGGCGGACGCCGCAGCGATACCATGCCGCTCGTTTTTCAGGCGCGCGATTGGGCGCACGGCACGTATGTCGGCGCCGTCATGGCATCGGAGACGACTGCCGCCGCCACCGGAAAAGTCGGTCAGGTCCGCCGCGATCCGATGGCGATGCTGCCGTTCTGCGGTTACAACATCGGCGAATATTTCCGGCACTGGCTCGTCATCGGACAACGTCTCACCCGGCCGCCGCTGATTTTTCACGTGAATTGGTTTCGGAAAAATGCCGACGGGAAATTTCTCTGGCCCGGCTTCGGCGACAACATGCGCGTGCTGAAATGGATCATCGACCGCTGCGAAGGAAAAGCCGACGCCGCGGAGTCGGCGATTGGTTTTATCCCGCGCCCACAGGATCTCGATCTGGCGGAACTCGAAAATGTTTCGTCCGACCAAATGCAGGAATTGCTCAGCGTGAAGCCGGACGAATGGAAAAAGGAGCTCGCCGGGCAGAAGGAATTTTTCGATTCGCTCGGCGGCGTTGTTCCGGACTCGTTGCAGAACCAACGGGAAGAGCTGGCCAAAAATCTCGGGTAGGGTCGGCGTCCCGCCCGCCGGTTTTCGCGCCTCGCGAAAATAATCTTTCGCCGGGGCTGCGACCCTGTGCCTTCTGCGACCGCGAGAAATTTGCGCTCCCGTTTCGCCGAAACGATAATCTCCGATGGGTTCAACTGACGCGGCACGCAAGGGGAAAAAGCACCGCGTCACCCCACCGGCAGATCGCGGCTGCGTCCAGATTCGCGGGGCGCGCCAGAACAACCTCAAGGGCATCGACGTTGATCTTCGGCTGGGTGAAATGACCGTCATCACCGGGCCGAGCGGGAGCGGAAAATCGTCGCTCGCCTTCGACACCATCTACGCCGAGGGCCAACGGCGTTACGTCGAAACTTTCAGCCCCTACATGCGGCAGTTTCTCGATCGCATGGACAAACCGCGCGTCGACGAAATTCGCGGCATTCCGCCGTCGATCGCGATCGAGCAATCCAACCCGGTCAAGTCCTCGCGCTCGACCGTCGGCACCATGACCGAGATCAACGATTACCTGAAGCTGCTCTGGCCGCGCGTGGCGGTCGCGTTCTGCCCGAGTTGCGGGCGCGAGATTCGACCCGAGACCGCGAAGTCGATCGCCGATCAAATCGAACGAAATTTTGCCGGCCGCAGTGTGCTGATCGCCTTCTGGGTCGGCGTTCCGGAAAAAACGAAGCCGGCCGATTTCTTCGGCTTCCTGCAGCAGCAGGGTTATCTCCGCATCTGGCACGGGGGCAAAATCGTGCGCGTCGATCAGCCGAGCGAGATCGATCGGCTCGGCGGCCGCGTCCAGGTCATTCAGGATCGGGTCAACGTCAGCGCCGAGAATCGCGCGCGCCTGACCGAAGCGACCGAGACTGCTCTCCGTTTCGGCAAGGATAAAATCAACGTCATCGCCGAAGGCACCGAGCGAGTTTCCGAGCTGCCCTTTTCCACCGGCTGGCATTGCGCGCACTGCGATCTCGACATTCGCCCGCCCACGCCCGGACTTTTCAGTTTCAACAATCCCCTGGGCGCGTGTCCGGAATGTCGCGGCTTTGGCCGAACGATCGCGATCGACCTCAACAAAGCGATTCCGGACCGCTCGCTCTCAATCAAGGAAGGCGTTGTGCGGGTTTTTCGCGGCCAGGAGTTTGGCGAATCGCAGAAGGATTTGTTGCGCGCCTGCGCGCGCGAGGAAATCGACATTCGCGTTCCCTTCGAGGATTTGCCGAAGGCCGATCAGGACTTTGTCATCAATGGCGAGAAATCGGTCGTGGCCGCGCGCGAACGCGGCGAAGGCTACACCGACGACGATTATGATACCGGCCGCTGGTATGGGGTGCGCGGATTTTTCCGCTGGCTCGAAGGGAACACCTACAAAATGCACGTCCGCGTGCTGCTCAGTCGCTATCGCGCCTACACCGAATGCCCAAGCTGCCACGGGACGCGTTTTCAGCCGGCGGCGCT
This sequence comes from Chthoniobacterales bacterium, assembly GCA_038239645.1. Taxonomy (GTDB): domain Bacteria; phylum Verrucomicrobiota; class Verrucomicrobiia; order Chthoniobacterales; family UBA10450; genus AV69. Next base: position 13,436 of record JBBSEO010000007.1, read on the forward strand.
GAACTACCAGCTTCGCGCACCGGAGGCGGCATTCACTTTGCCACAATTCCAAAACCAACCGATTTCCAGGGCGCGAAAAATTTTAGCCGGCGCCGAAATCTCCGCGAACGATGCCACCGCGGAAATGCTGCGCCAGGAAATCGCCGCGCGGCTGCGCTATCTTTGCGAGGTCGGTCTCGGTTATCTCACGCTCGATCGCTCCACCCGCACGCTGAGTGGCGGAGAAGTGCAGCGGGTCAATCTCACCACCTGTCTCGGTGCCTCGCTCGTGAACACGCTCTTCGTCATGGACGAGCCCAGTGTCGGACTGCACCCGCGCGATGTCGGCCAGCTCGTTCGGGTCATGCATAATCTGCGCGACAAAGGGAACACGCTGCTGGTGGTCGAGCACGAGGAGCAGATCATTCGCGCGGCCAATAATTTGATCGACATCGGTCCCGGCCGCGGCGAGCGCGGCGGCGAATTGGTTTACGACGGCGCCTTGCCAGATTTCGTTAAGAAAGGGCGGGCCACGCGCTCCTTGACCCGCGATTACCTCACCGGCGCGCGCGCGATTCCGATTCCGAAATCACGGCGGAAATTTCGCAGCGCGCTCAAGATCGCAGGTGCGCGCGCGCACAATCTCAAGAACATCGATGTCGAAATTCCGCTCGGGATTTTCACCTGCGTTACCGGTGTTTCGGGTTCGGGCAAATCGACCCTCATCCACGAAATTCTCTACCGCCATCTTTTGCGGGCGAAAGGCCAGCAAACCGAACACGAACCCGGTGCCTGCAAGGCTGTGACGGGCGCGCATCGGGTCGGCGAAATCGTGATGGTCGATCAATCGCCGCTGGCGCGGACCCCGCGCTCGACGCCGATTCTTTATCTCGGTCTCTACGACCGCGTGCGCGAACTTTTCGCCGCACTGCCCGAGTCGCAGGCGCAGGGATTAACCGCGAGTGCGTTCTCGTTCAATTCCGGGAGCGGCCGTTGCGAACGTTGCTCCGGGACCGGGTTCGAAAAAATCGAGATGCAATTTCTGAGCGATCTTTACGTGCGCTGCGCCGAATGCGAAGGCCGCCGTTTCCAACCGCACGTCCTGAAAATCAGGCTCGACGGCAAATCGATCCACGAAGTGCTGGAGCTGACCGTGACGGAGGCCGCAGCGTGGTTCGCGCAGATCGGCGAGCGCACCAAATTATCCGATCCGCTGGAAGTCCTCGAGGAAGTCGGGCTCGGCTATTTGCGTTTGGGACAGCCGTTGAACACGCTCAGCGGAGGCGAGTCGCAGCGCCTGAAGCTGGTTAAACATTTGACCGACAAGCACGAAGACCGGGACCGCGGCGGCAATCTTTTCATTTTCGACGAGCCGACCACGGGATTGCATTTCGACGATGTCGCGATGCTGCTTCAACTATTCCAGCGCCTGGTTGATCTCGGCCATTCACTGGTGGTGATCGAGCATAATCTCGAGGTGATCAAAACCGCGGACTGGATCATCGATCTCGGCCCGGAAGCCGGTGAGGCCGGAGGCGAGATCGTTTTCACCGGCACGCCCGAGCAAGTAGCAAAAAGTTCCGTCAGCCATACCGGGCGGTTTTTGCGCGAGATTCTCTCGAGTCGGGTGGGCGTCTCGCCCGCCATTCGCCGTGTCTCCCGGCACGGTGCTTCCGACTTATCGTTAGCCGACGAATCATCTTCTCTCCGCGTCGCGGAAGTTCCCTTCGGCGAGACGCCGAAGGCGGCGGGCAGGATGACCACCCTACCTGGGACAACGGATGCAATCTCCGTCTACGGCGCGCGCGAGCACAATCTCAAGAACATCAACGTCAAGATTCCGCGCGATCAAATGGTCGTCATTACCGGCCTCAGCGGCTCCGGGAAATCGACTCTCGCGTTCGATATTCTTTTTTCGGAAGGCCAGCGCCGTTTTCTCGATAGCCTTTCTCCCTACGCGCGCCAGTTCGCGGAGCAGCTGGAAAAACCGGACGTCGATCTCGTCGAAGGCTTGCCCCCGAGCGTCGCGATCGAGCAGCGCGTCACGCGCGGCGGCGGAAAATCAACCGTCGCCACCGTGACTGAAGTTTACCATTTCCTTCGCCTGCTCTTTGCCAAGACCGGCACCCAATTTTGTCCCGACTGCGATCTGCCGGTCGAGAAACAGTCGCTGGCCACGATCGTGAAACAGGTCGAGACCGCCGCGCGTCGCGGACCGCTCAAGGTTCTCGCGCCGCTGGTGAAAGCGCGGAAAGGTTTTCACACTGATGTCGCGCGCTGGGCCGAACGGAACGGCTTCGACACGCTTTACGTCGATCGTCAGCTCGTTCCCGTCAGTCAATTCCGCAAACTGGAACGCTTCAAAGAACATACGATCGACGTCATCGTCGGAGTGATCGACGCGAAACGGATCAAAAAAGCCCGCAACCTGACGCAACGCGCGCTGGAAATCGGTCGCGGCACCGCACACCTGCTTGATGGCCGCCATCACCTCACGGTCATGAGCACGGAAATGAGTTGCCCGGGTTGCGGCCGCGCTTTCGAGGAACTTGATCCGCGCATTTTTTCCTTCAATTCTCCACACGGCGCCTGCGAAGCATGCGGCGGGTTCGGCGAGATCTGGGACCAGGCTTTGCAAACCGGCGGGAAAGACGAGGGCGATTCCGTGCTCGAGAACGAGCTCGCGGCCGAACGCGAATCGGAGTGGGTGGACCTGAGCGACGCCAAGATCTGCCCGAGCTGTCACGGCTCGCGTTTGAACGCGGTCGCGCGGCACGTGCGCGTGCAGGGCCACACGATCGATCATTTCACCGCGCTTTCCGCTTCCGAGGCGGCCCTCAAGATCGGGAAGCTGAAATTCCGCGGCACGGAAAAGACCATCGCGGGCGAACTCCTGCCCGAAATCGAGCAGCGCCTGCGGTTCATGGAAAACGTGGGTCTTGGCTATTTATCGTTAGGCCGTTCCGCCAAGACCCTGAGCGGCGGTGAGTCGCAGCGGATTCGCCTGGCCGCGCAACTCGGCTCCAATCTGCGCGGCGTTCTCTACGTCCTCGACGAACCCACGATCGGGCTGCATCCGCGCGATAATTTGCGATTGCTCGAAACCCTGACCGCGCTGCGCGAAAAAGGCAATTCGCTCGTCATCGTCGAGCATGACGAGGAAACGATGCGGCGAGCCGATCACATTATCGATCTCGGTCCGCGGGCCGGCGCGCACGGCGGCGAAGTCGTCGCCAGCGGCACTCTAACGGAAATTAAGCACGCGAAAAACTCCGAGACCGGCCGATGTTTGCGCACGCCGCTTTCGCACCCGATCCGGGAGATGCGGCGCCCGTTGTCGAACGTTGAGCCGTGGATCGACCTTCGCGGCGCACGCGCGAACAATCTCAAGAATATCGACGTGCGGTTTCCGGTTGGTCGCCTCTCCGTCGTCACTGGGATTTCTGGCAGTGGGAAGTCGACTTTGCTCGGCGACGTTCTACTTCCGGCCGTGCTGGAATCGCTCGATCGCAAAACGATGAAGCCGAGCAATCTCTTCGCCTCGGTCGCCGGACTCGAAGCGATTGATGCGGTTTACGAAGTCGATCAATCGCCGATCGGCAAAACCTCCCGCTCCACCCCCGCGACTTACATCAAGGTCTTCGATGAGATTCGTCACCTTTACGCCGGCCTCCCCGTTGCCCGCGTGCGCGGTTACAGCGCGAGTCGGTTCTCGTTCAACACCGAGGGCGGCCGTTGCGAATCATGTCTCGGCCAGGGTGTGATCAAGCTGGAGATGAATTTTTTGCCGAGGAGTTACGTGCCCTGCGAAGATTGCGGCGGGAAACGTTACAACCCGCAGACCCTCGAAGTGCTCTACCGCGAGAAATCGATCGGCGAAGTCATGGAGATGACGATCGAGGAAGCGGCGGAATTTTTCCAGGCGCACCCGAAGATCGCGCGCTCGCTTTCCCTGCTGGTCGATACCGGCCTCGGTTATTTGAAGCTCGGCCAGCCCAGCCCGACCTTGAGCGGCGGCGAAGCGCAGCGTTTGAAACTGGCCACGGAACTCACCCGTGGCATCGGTCGAACACAGCACGAGCGCATTCGCAAAATGCGGCAGACAAAATCGACCCTCTATCTCTTGGAAGAACCAACGATCGGGCTCCACATGGCGGACGTAGAATTGCTACTCAAGGTTATGCATCGCCTGGTCGACGACGGTCACACCGTGATCGTGATCGAGCACAATCTGAGCGTCATCGCCGAAGCCGATTACATCGTGGACATCGGCCCGGAGGCGGGCGCCGACGGCGGCGAAGTGGTGGTTTGCGGAACGCCGGAACAGGTCGCGCGCCATCGCACCAGTCGAACCGCGCCTTTCCTGCGCGAGGTCCTGCGGCCGAAAAATCGCGACGCGGTCCGCAGCGCGGCGTGATGACTCGACTTCGCGCCGTCTGATCACGAACATCGCGCCGATGCTGGCTTATTTCGTCGATAATTTCGACCCATTCATTTTTCATCTCTCGGGAAATATCGGGCCGCGCTGGTATGGCTTCGCCTACGTCATGGCGTTCCTGACCGGGTTTCTGGTCGTTCGCATGCTGGCGCAGCGCGGCTACTGCGATTTGCCGCCGGAACGCGTGGGCGATTTGATTACCTGGACGGCGCTCTGTGGCGTCCTCGTCGGCGGGCGCCTCGGTTACGTGTTGTTTTACCGGCCGGAATTACTCCGGGAACCGCTCTCGATCTTTAGGGTTTGGGAAGGCGGCATGTCCAGCCACGGCGGAATGCTCGGCATTTTCTTTTTCGTTCTTTTCTATGCGATCCGGCACAAGGTTTCGTGGCGCAATCTCGGTGATAACCTCGTCGTGGCCGCGCCGCTCGGTTTGCTCCTTGGGCGGCTGGCCAACTTTATTAACGGCGAACTCTACGGCCGCGCCACCACCGTTCCGTGGGCGATGCAATTTCCCAAGGAGTTGATCGAAAACGCCGCGCTGGGCGAGCGCGCGCTTGCGGCGGCGCAAAAGATCAACCCGAACATCGCTTCGGTGGAACAGATTATTCCAGCGGCGCGCGACAATTCGGCGCTGACCGACGCGCTGCGAACGATTCTGACCCCGCGTCATCCCTCACAGCTTTACGAGGCGTTGGGCGAAGGTCTCCTGCTGTTCGCGATTCTTTTTTTCGTTCGCACCAAATTTCGCACCGCGAATGGTGTTTTGATCGGACTCTTTTTTATCTGCTACGCGATCATTCGCATCGTCGTGGAAAATTTCCGCGAGCCCGATGCCTCGCTTATCGGACCATTTACTCGCGGCCAATTCCTCTCCTTCTTTCTCATCCTCATCGGTCTCGCTTTTTTGCTCTCGGCCAAACTTCGGCCGGCCTTCCCCAAACGCCTCCCTTCAAGCTGAGCGCGGCTTTTCTTTTTGCCGAAACCTCGCTCCATGGGGCAAGGTGTCGCTCATGACGCTTCCGGCATTGCTTGCAAGCGGCGGAATTCTCTTCGCCTTCGAGCACGCCACCGTCGCCGGCAAGATCGTCCTCTTCGCCCTCGCGCTCGTTTCGATTTTCAGCTGGTCCGTCATGGTCACGAAATTGCGCGTCATTCAATTCGCGCGAAAACAAACGGCGCGATTCCTCGACGTCTTCCGTCAGGACCGGCAGCCGCTCCGGCTCTTCGAGCAAAATGCGCACTTCCGCGGCGCGCCGCTTTTCAACGTCTATCGCGCCGGTTGCCAGGAAATGACCTTCCAGCTTCTCGGCTCCGCCGAAGTGGACGAAACTTTCCGGGCGCGGCTTGGAAGTGCGGAAAAAATTTCGCCGGCGCAGATGAACTCCGTCACCGCGGCGATGGAACGCGCCGTGGGCGAAAACGCGCTCGCGCTCGAATCGCAGATGATCCTGCTCGCCACCGCGGTCAGCGGCGCGCCCTTCCTCGGCCTGCTCGGCACGGTTTGGGGAGTGATGGACACGTTCACTGACGTCGCCGTCGCCGGTTCGCCCAACCTCGCGACGATGGCGCCCGGCGTTTCCGGCGCGCTGATTACGACCGTGACTGCGCTCTGCGTCGCGATTCCGGCGATGTTCGGTTACAATTTTCTCGTCACCAGCATCCGCGGCATCATCGTCGGGATGGATAATTTCGCGGCGGAACTCGCCTCTGAGTTGGAGCACAAATATGTGGAGCACGGCCTACGCTCGCACCAGTTCGAGTCATGAAACGTTATTCCCAGCGCACCGGTTTTTCGACCCTGAGCGAGATCAACGTCACCCCACTGCTCGACCTTGCTTTCGTGCTCCTGATCATTTTCATGATTACGACGCCTCTGCTGGAAAACAGCATGAACCTGATCATTCCTTCCAGCGGCGCCGCGACGACGCCGATTAGTCAGTCGCAGGTGCAGACGGTGACGATCGACCGCGCCGAGGTTATCCGTCTGAACGACCGGATCGTTGATGCCGAGGCTCTGGCCGCGCAACTGCGGGAGATGAAGCAGAACAACCCGGAGCTTGCCGTGGTCATCCGGCCCGATCGCGAGTTGCCCGTGCAAAAATTGATCACGCTCATGGACGTGCTGAAACGCGCAGAAATTTCGCGCGTTGGCATCGCGACGAAGGCGGAATCGAAATAAAAATGCGGGCGCGGTTTTGGCGCAACGTCATCGCAGTGGGCCTGGCGCATCTCGCGGCGCTGGTCGCGCTGGTCCGCTGGGCCGGCGAAACGAAAGCCGCGAATCAGCAGGAGGTCACCTGGCTGAGCGGCGGCGCCAACGCACCGAGGGAGACTGCGACGGAGCCCGAACCTTCCCTCGTGTCCGCGCCGACCCCACCACCGACGGCGACCGAGACCCCGGCGAAAAGTGAAATCATTCTGCCAGCCCCGACCCCGGCAGCGACGCCGACCCCAACACCTCGGCCATCGCCGCGCGCCACGCCACGCCCGACACCGAAAGCGACCGCAACGCCGCTAAAAAAAACAAAAGCAAAGCCGACGATTTCTCCGACCAGGAAGAAAGCCGCCAGCCCGGCCCAGAAGAAAATTGAGGGCGGAGCCTCGGACGCAAGCAAGACAGCAAAAGCGAGCGGCAAAGTTTCGACCGGTGGCACCGGTGAAGGAACGAGCGGGACCGGTTCCGGCAAAGCCGATGCCGCGACGGCGAATTATTACGGGAACATGCTGCACGACCGTTTTTACCAAGCGTGGGACCAACCGCGCTCCGCTGTGGCCAGCGGCCTGAAACTTTCTGCGACCGCGCGCATCCGCATCGAACAGGATGGACGCGTTTCCGCATTCAAAGTGATCAAGCCTTCCGGCAACGTTCTCGTCGACGAATCGGTCGCCGCCGTCGCTCGAAAGGTGAGCCAGGTCGATGCGCTGCCGACCGGGGTGGGGCGCGGGGGTCATTACGACGTGACAATCAATTTCGCGCTGAACCCGGATCGCTAAACGTCCCGCCCATTCCCGAGCCGTCGATCTAGCGGCGCCGGGTGGGTCAATTTCGGCGGCATTGTTTGCCAAATTGACGCTTAGTTTCTAAATTAACTGTATGATCGATGGAAAGCGTATTCCTATTCCTGATACCGTCGGCGTGCTCCCACCCGCACGCGACGCCCAAATTTTCGACGATTACTCCCGCACGGTCGTGGCGGTAGTCGAGCGAGTGTCGCCTGCGGTGGTGAATATTGAGGTCCGCACCCGCAACGGCCGCGCCGGCGGCGGCTCCGGTTTCATCATCGCGCCGGACGGTTTCATTTTAACAAACAGTCACGTCGTCCACGCCGCGTCGGAAATTTCCGTGAATCTCGCAGATGGTCGCGATACTCCCGCGCAACTCATCGGCGACGATCCGGATACCGATCTGGCCGTCCTTCGCATCGGGTTGCCCGGACTTACCGACGTGCGGCTGGCCGACTCAGAGAAATTGCGCGTGGGTCAGCTCGCGATCGCCATCGGCAATCCGTTCGGTTTCCAGGCCACGGTCACGGCCGGAGTAGTGAGCGCGCTTGGCCGCTCCATGCACGCGCAGTCGGGCCGTTTGATCGATAACATTATTCAGACGGACGCCGCCCTGAACCCGGGCAATTCCGGCGGGCCGCTGGCCAATTCCGCCGGCGAGGTCATCGGTGTGAATACGGCGGTGATTCGTCCCGCTCAGGGAATTTGCTTCGCGATCGCGAGCAACACCGCGAAGTTCATCGCCGGCTGGCTGATCAAGGAAGGGCGAATCCGGCGCGGTTATATTGGCGTCGCCGGTCAGACGATTCCCTTGCATCGCCGCGTCACTCGCTTCTTCCGTCTGCCACAATTGGCCGGCGTGCTGGTCACTTCGGTGGAAAAAGGAAGTGCCGCCGAACATTCCCGGGTAAAACCGGACGACATCATCGTCGCCTTCAACGATGAGCCGATCACCAACGTGCACGATCTGCACAAACGCTTGGTTGGCGAACGCATCGGCGCGCCGTGCAAACTGACGCTCCTGCGCGGCACCGAACAGCTCACGCTTTTCGTTACCCCGGCAGAATTACCCGCGCTCGAGCCACGCTGAGGCTTGCGGCTTTTCGGATTCGAGGCGAAAAGCGCAGGCGTGAGAATTCTGGTTGTCGGCGGCGGCGGGCGTGAGCATGCGCTGGCGTGGAAACTGGCGCAATCGAACGACGCGGAGCGGATCTTCTGCGCCCCGGGAAATGCCGGGACGGAAAGCGTGGCGGAAAACGTGGCGACCAAGGCAAACGATCTGCCCGGTCTCGTTCGTTTTGCGAAAGAAAATCGCGTCGATTTTACCGTGATCGGGCCGGACGATCCCCTGGCCGCCGGCGTAGTCGATCTCTTCGCAGCAGAACGGCTGCGCGTCTTCGGTCCGACTAAAGCCGCGGCTCAGCTTGAGGCTTCGAAAATTTTCGCGAAGAACTTGATGCGCACAGGCGGAATTCCAACCGCGGCGGCCCGGGCTTTTTCCTCGCCGAAAGAAGCGCTGCGCCATTGCGACGAGGTCGCATTGCCGGTGGTAATCAAGGCCGACGGCCTGGCGCTGGGCAAGGGGGTGATCGTCACCGACCAGCGCGAAGAAGCGCGGGCGGCGGTGCGGGCGATGATGGAAGAAAAGGCCTTCGGGGCGGCGGGACAAAATATCGTCATGGAGGAATGTCTGCGCGGGAGCGAATGCTCGGTGCACGCCCTGGTGAGCGGCGGAAGTTTTCGGATGCTGGCAACGGCGCGAGATCACAAACGCGCGCTTGAGGGCGATCTTGGGCCCAACACCGGCGGAATGGGCGCCGTCAGTCCGGCGGACAACTGGAATGAGAGCCTGGAGAAAGATTTTGCCAAACGAATCATGCGTCCGCTACTCGATCAACTAACGAGAGATGGTATTGCGTTCCGCGGCCTGCTCTTCCCGGGATTGATGCTGACTACCGACGGTCCGAGGGTACTGGAATTCAACTGCCGCTTCGGCGATCCCGAGACGCAGGCGATCCTCCCGCGCCTGCGCTCCGATCTTCTAGGCTTGCTCTGGGAGACGAGTGGCGGACAACTGGACAACGTCGTGCCGGAATTCGATCCGCGACCCGCAGTGACAGTGATAATAGCCTCGGGCGGTTATCCCGGAAAATATGAGACCGGTCGACCGATCTCGGGTTTGGACGAGGCGGAAAAATTGCGGGACGTGCACGTTTTTCACGCTGGCACGAAGCGCGCCGATGACAGTCGCATTCTCACCAGCGGTGGCCGTGTTCTCGCGATCACGGCTCTGGGTGAAAATCTGGTCCAGGCACGCGAACGTGCCTACACGGCGGTAGGGAAAATTTCCTTCGAGGGAGCACATTTCCGCCGCGATATCGCACTTCCGCCAAAAGGAAAATGAAATGAATTTCGCGCTGCGGGCAATTCTCCTTCTGGTGTGTTTTTCGGGCGCATCTTTCGGCGCGGTTGAGCCGCCCAAACCGTTGTCCGACGCGGACGCCGAAGCTGC
>JBBSEO010000008.1:0-21779 GCA_038239645.1 Chthoniobacterales bacterium
ATGTAATCGGAAAGACAATGGTTCGATTGCCCCGGCGGCTTGCGCATCTGTTGCCGCAAAAAATTAAACGTTGAACCATTTTCGAGCACCACGTCGTCGCCTTGCGCCTTCGCTTTCCAAAAGCCGATCACGCCGCGCGCGCTCAACAATTTCGCGTCCACCAGCGTCGCCAGCAGCTTTTGCGCGTCGTCGAAAAGTTCGCGCGCCTGAGTTCCCACGATCGCGTCGTCGAGAATCGCCGGATAACGACCGCGTAATTCCCAGGTATGGAAAAACGGCGACCAATCAATCAACGGAACAAGTTGGGCGAGGCTCAGCGTGCCCGCATCGGTTGCGAACGTGCGGACGCCGGCAAACTCCGGGCGAGGCGAGGTGTAGCCGGACCAGGCAAAAGTCGGCGCGTTGGCCCGCGCGGCCGCGAGCGAAATTAAATCGCGCTTCTGATTTTTCGCTGCGTGCTCGGCCCGCAATTTTTCGAAATCCGCTCGCGTTTCCTGCGCGAAGTCATCACCTTCCCGTAACAACTTGTTCACCACCCCGACCGCGCGTGAGGCATCGAGGACGTGGACCACGCTCTGTTGATAATGCGGCGCGATCTTCACCGCGGTGTGCGCCCGGCTGGTGGTCGCGCCACCGATCAGGAGCGGCACGCGAAAATTCTCGCGCTCCATTTCCTGCGCGACGTGCACCATTTCATCGAGCGACGGCGTGATCAGGCCGCTTAAACCGATGATATCGGCGTCGACCGCGCGCGCCGTCTCGAGAATTTTCGCCGCCGGCACCATCACGCCGAGATCGATCACCTCGTAGTTGTTACATTGCAGAACGACCCCGACGATGTTCTTGCCGATGTCGTGCACGTCGCCTTTCACCGTCGCCATGACGATGCGCGCCGCCGCTTTCGCACCCGCGGATTTCTCGGCTTCCATGAAGGGAAGCAGATAGGCTACCGCCTTTTTCATCACGCGCGCCGACTTCACCACTTGCGGCAGAAACATTTTGCCCGCGCCGAAAAGATCGCCGACCACGCTCATCCCGGCCATGAGCGGGCCTTCGATGACCTGGAGCGGTCGCTCAAATTGCTGGCGCGCTTCCTCGGTGTCGGCCTCGATAAAATCGACGATGCCTTTGACCAGCGCGTGCGAGAGACGTTCGGCGACCCCGCCTTTGCGCCACGATTCCTCCGCTACCGGAGCCTTGTCCTTCGCCTTCACTGTTTCGGCGAACTCGACCAGCCGTTCCGTCGCGTCTTCACGACGGTTAAGCAGAATGTCCTCGACTCGCTCGAGCAGTTGCGGCTCGATTTCCCGGTAAACTGCGAGCTGGCCGGCGTTCACAATTGCCATGTCCAATCCGGCACGAATGGCATGGTAAAGGAACGCGGCGTGCATCGCTTCGCGCACGGCGTTGTTCCCGCGGAAGGAAAACGACACGTTGCTAATGCCACCGCTCGTGCGCGCGCTGGGAAGATTTTGCTTAATCCAGCGCACGGCCTCGATGAAATCGATTCCGTAATTGCGATGTTCCTCCAGCCCGGTCCCGACGGTCAGAACGTTGGGATCGAAAATAATATCCTGCGCTGCGAAACCGGCGCGCTCGGTCAACAGTCGGTAGGCGCGTTCGCACACTTCCGTTCGGCGCGGCAACGTGTCCGCCTGACCGCGTTCATCAAAAGCCATCACGATCACCGCCGCGCCGTAACGTCTCACTAATTCGGCCTGCCGGAAAAATTCCTCCTCGCCATTTTTCAGGCTAATCGAATTCACCACCGCGCGGCCCTGCACGCATTTAAGGCCGGCTTCGATCACGCTCCATTTCGAGCTGTCGATCATCATCGGAACGCGCGTGATTTCGGGTTCGCTCCCGAGGAGTTGAAGGAAGCGCGTCATCGTCGCCTCCGAATCGATCATTCCCTCGTCAACATTAACGTCGAGAATGTTCGCGCCACTCTTCACTTGCTGGCGCGCGACGGCCACCGCGCCTTCAAAATCACCGCCCAGAATCAACTTCGAAAATTTTGGCGAGCCGGTGATGTTGGTGCGTTCGCCGATGACGGCGAAACCAAAATCGGAGGTGAGCCTCAGCGGCTCGAGCCCGGACAACTGTAGGGCGCCTGTGTCAGACGCCGTCCCTTCGCCTGAAGGAGCTATCATCGTTCCGCCGCCTGACCCAGGCGGCCTACAGGTCCGCGGCTCTAACGCCTTTACAGTTTTCGCAAATTTCGCGATGTGCGCGGGCGTCGTCCCGCAACATCCGCCCACCATGTTCAGCCAGCCGTTGCGGGCCCAACTGATGACCTTGGGCGCGAACGTTTCCGGTGTTTCCGGGAAACCGGTCTCGCTCAACGGATCGGGTAGACCCGCGTTCGGATACGCACTAACGAAAGTTGGGGCGACGCGCGCCAGCTCTTCCAGGAACGGCTCCATTTCGTCGGGGCCAAGCGCGCAATTTAATCCGAGCACGAGTGGATCAGCGTGGGCGACTGAAATCAGAAACGCCTCCAGCGTCTGCCCGCTCAAGGTTCGACCGGACCGGTCCGTGATCGTTCCCGAGATCAGCAGCGGAAGCTTCCCGCCCGCCTCTGCGATCGCGCTCAAGGCCGCCTTCGCGTTCAGGGTATCGAAAATGGTTTCGACGAAGAGAAGATCGACCCCGCCCTCGAGCAGGCCATCGATCTGATCGCGATAAGCATGCTTGATCTGGTCGAAGTTGACCGCGCGGAATCCCGGATCGTTCACTTCGGGCGAGAGCGACGCGGTCACTGGCAAAGGACCGAGTGCGCCGGCCACGAATCGTGGCGTGCCGGTTTCATTGCTGACGCGCTCGGCCGCAGCGCGCGCCAGGCGGGCCGCGGTCGCATTCATCTCCCGCGCGATGCCGCGGAGCGTCGGATCGTTGACGACGCGATCAAAAAAATCCTGGTCTTTTCGGCCTTTCGCTTCCTCCGGGAAGAGAAACTCGTGCAGCCCGATCGTGGTGGCGCTGAAGGTATTCGTTTCGATGACATCGGCGCCGGCGCGCAAATATTCTTCGTGCACGCGCTGAACGATCTCCGGCCGGGTCAAAAGCAAAAGCTCGTGCGCCCCCTTCAAGTCCTTGCCCTGCCACGCACGGAAACGGTCACCGCGGTAATCCTCCTCGGTCAGCCTCAGCTGCTGCAAGGTGGTGCCCATCGCGCCGTCGAGGACGACGATGCGCTGCTGCAACAGGCGCGCGAAAGGGTGGTTCACCAGAAGAATGAAACCATCTTCCGTGCCTTCTTCAAGGGACAAATCTACGTATCATGATATGTAGATGCGTAGTGTGAAGTCGGATGGTGCCGACCCATGAGGAAGACTTCCCGCTTCTCAAATTTCGCCATCTCCGCTTTTCTGAGCGCCGATGGAAGCGTGGCGGCTTTTTCGTTCCCTTGATCGCACTCAGCGTGCGACTTTTCTCGCCTGCTTTCTTGGCTGGGCCCTCGATGCCTTCGATTTTTTCCTGCTGACCTACGTCGTCACGCCAATCGCGCAGGAATTCGGCCGGAGCGTGGCCGACGTCGGATGGGTCATCGCACTGACTCTGATGATGCGACCGGCCGGCGCGCTCATTTTCGGCCTGCTCGGCGACCGGTTTGGGCGGCGCCTGCCGCTGATGATCGACATCATTTTTTATTCCGTGATGGAATTGCTGACCGCGTTCGCGCCCAGTTTCACGATCCTGGTGCTGTTGCGCGCTCTTTACGGAATCGGAATGGGCGGAGAATGGGGATTGGGCGCGTCGCTCGCGATGGAATCGCTGCCGGTCCGTGCGCGCGGTTTGTTTTCGGGTCTGCTGCAACAGGGTTACGCGGTTGGTTATCTCCTCGCGGCAATTGTTTATTGGATTGTCTTTCCGCACTTCGGGTGGCGCGCACTCTTCATCGTCGGCTCGCTCCCGGCGCTGCTCGTCATTTACATCCGCGCCCGCGTGCCGGAATCGCCGTCGTGGAAAAAACCGTCGCGCGATTTCACGGCCGCAACCGCGCGAGCCTTCGCCCGTTCGCTCCCGCTATTTTTGTATGCGGTGCTGCTCATGACCGCGTTCAATTACATGTCGCACGGCACCCAGGATCTTTATCAGACGTTCCTGGAAAAACAGCGCGGGCTGGGGGTGCAGCAGAAGGCGATCGTTGGAATTGTCTATGCCATCGGCGCGATTTGCGGCGGAACGTTACTCGGTCACCTATCGCAACGGCTCGGACGACGCCGCAGCATTATGCTGGCAGCGACCTGCGGGCTGTTCCTCATTCCGCTCTGGATTTTTTCGCCAACTCTGCCGCTGCTGATCCTCGGCGGATTTCTGATGCAGTTCATGGTGCAGGGCGCGTGGGGAGTCGTGCCGGTGCACCTGAATGAACTTTCGCCGGATGATTTGCGCGGAACTTTTCCCGGTCTCGCCTATCAGCTCGGCAATTTCTTTGCCGCGAATGCCGCTCTCGTGGAAGCGAAGCTGGCGGACCATTTTCGAATGGCGAACGGGCAGCCGGATTATGCCAGGGCACTGGCGTGCCTGACGGCTTGCGTCTTCGTGGCGTTGATTATTCTCGCCGCGGTCGGTCGCGAGAATCGCGGGCGAGAATTTTAACGTCGCGGCCCACTCAGCTTCGCCGGGACAAGGCCAGGACCGGAAGGCGCGGGCGGCGGCGCTTCGCCGGGAGGCGCGGGCGTGGCGGCAGCGGTCGCCGATGAAGTGCTGGCGCGCGGCCGATAGGCGCCGTTACCGTAGCGTTCTTCCACGATCGCTTCGGCGATTTTGTCGGCGAGTAATTCGCGGTATTCGTTCGAGCGCGCTTCACGGCTCTCCGCGAAATTACTCAAATAACCGCACTCGATCAGGACCGATGGATAAGCGGCGTTGCGCAGGACGCGAAAATTCGCGGTGCGCACGCCGCGGTTCACGGAGCCGGGAATGGTGGAGAGCTCGCGTTCGATTCTTTGCGCTAACGAAAAAGCGTACGGCGAACGGTAATAGGTCTCAAAGCCCTTCACCCCGGCACGCCGGGAGTCATTGAAATGGATGCTGACGAAGAGGGAATTGGGCGTCCTGTTTCCGATCGCCACGCGGGTGTCGAGCGGAATGAAGGTATCGTTGCGGCGTGTCATGACCGTCTTTAATTCCGACTCGTGCAACTTGCGCTCGAGGCGCTGCGCCACGTCGAGCGCGACCGCTTTCTCGGGCAGGGCGGCACGTCGGACCGTGCCACTGTCTTTGCCGCCGTGGCCGGCATCGACCACGACGGTCGTAAACGTGCGTGTGGTATTTCGCCGCGAAGTGACGCTGGAGGTGGTGGTGCAACCAGCGAGCGCCATGACCGACATTCCCAACGCAATAATGACGCGCGTCCGCATGGCAACCGATACGCGACCCGACGAAGCCTGACAAATTTGTCGCTGGGGCGGACAGCGATTTTCACCGCACCCGGCGCAAAAACCGCTTGAGTTTCGTGTGACCAGACTTACGCGTTTACCTTCCATGATGCTCACCAGATTTTTCGTTGTTTCCGTCGCCCTTGCTCTCTCCCTCACGGCTTGTAAGAAGCATGAAAAGGTCCAACGTGTGGGTGAAGGCTCTACTCCCGCGCCGAGGGCCAGCGGTGCTCCGAGCGCCCCGGCGGCCCAGGCCGGAGCTGGCCAGACGACCGGCCCCGCCAATGCGACGCCGGCCGGCCAGAAGAAGGTCGCGGTCGATCAAACCGCGCAGGTCATTATTTACGGCTACCACCGTTTCGTGAACAAGGTGCACTCGCCGTGGACGGAAATTCTGCCGCAGGATTTCGAGAAGCAGATGATGGAGTTGAAAAACCGCGGCATTCCGGTCATTCCGATGCAGGACCTTCTGGCTTGGAAGCGGGGGGAGAAAAATATACCGCCGCGTGCCGCAGTCATCACCTTCGACGACGGCTGGAAATCGCAATACGAAGTCGCGTGGCCAATCATGAAAAAACTGAATTACCCGCTGACTCTCTTTATTTACACCGAAGGCGTGCGCGGCGGAAAATTCGGCGGGGGCGAAGCCATCACCTGGGAACAACTGGCCGAGATGCGCGACGCGGGCGTCGATATCGAGGCGCACACGGCCACCCATCAGGATTTGAAGAAGCCGTATGACAAGGTGATGAAGAAACACCTGAATCCGCAGGAATACGATCAGTGGCTCGATTTCGAAATTGCTGCACCGAAAGCGCTCCTGGAGCAGCGACTCGGGATCAAGGTCAACTGCTTTGCCGTTCCGTTCGGCAATTGGAACCCGCAGGTGAAAGAGAAATCGATGAAGAGCGGCTACGAAGCAATGTTCACCGTTTACGGTCAGCCGATCACTTTCCGCACCCCTAACGACTCGATCGGTCGCTATTTGATGGAAGCGAACAAGCCCAAAGTTTTCACGGACGCGATTGGAATGATCGCGACGTCGGGTGGCGGTGGCGCGCCGGTGGCGGAAATCGGCTCGGCGAATATTTCGGCGAAACCGGGTGACAGCGAGACGGTGAGTAATCCGATGCCTTTGATCAGCGCGAATCTCTCCTCTTTCGGTCAAATTGATGCTGGCAGTGTCACGATGCGA
This sequence comes from Chthoniobacterales bacterium, assembly GCA_038239645.1. GTDB lineage: Bacteria > Verrucomicrobiota > Verrucomicrobiia > Chthoniobacterales > UBA10450 > AV69. The sequence goes on from JBBSEO010000008.1 coordinate 6,583, forward strand.
GTCAGCGGACTCGGACTCGTGCCGGTGAACTTCGACGCCAAGACGAGCGTGGCATCTTTCCAGCCGAAGGAGAAATTGCGCGGACCGGTCAGTGTCATCGTCGAGGCCAAGTCGGGAGGCAAAAAGGTGGAGGCGCACTGGGGCTTTGCCGTGGGTGAGGCCGCGACCAAGGCGCAGGATGCGCCGCCCAGCGCCACGCCGAAGAAGTAACTTCACGCGCGAGCGATCGCGCGGCGCACTCCATGTTTTCTCAACTCGGCGATAAGCTGCAGGACATCTTCAAGGATCTCCGCGGCCACGGCACGATCAGCGAGACGAACATCAACGACGCGCTGCGGCAGGTGCGGCTGGCGTTGCTGGAGGCCGATGTCGATTTTCAAGTCGCGAAAAAATTCATCGCGCGGGTGAAGGAGAAAGCGCTGGGCGAAGAAGTGCTGCGCAGCGTCACGCCCGGGCAGCAGATGGTGAAAATTTTTCACGATGAGCTGACGACGCTGCTCGGCGGCAACGCGGCGCCGTTACAGCTCGAAAAACCCGCGCGCATTTTGATGGTCGGTCTCAACGGGGCCGGCAAGACCACCTCGTCGGCCAAGCTTGCGCGGTATTTAAAGAAGCAGGGCCGCAATCCCGTTTTGATCGCATGCGATTTGCAGCGCCCGGCGGCGATCGAGCAACTCGCGACTCTCGGCCAGCAGATCGATGTGCCGGTTTTTCGTCCCGATCCCGCCGAGAAGGATGTCACCCGCGCCGCGGCCGCAAGTCTGCGCTGGATCGAGGAACAAAATGCGAACGTCGAAATTTATGATACCGCCGGGCGGCAGGAAATCGATCAGCCGCTGGTCGATGAGCTAAAGCGGCTGCGCGATTTTCTGAAGCCGCAGGAGATTTTGCTCGTGGCCGACGCCGCCACCGGCCAGCAAGCCGTCAGCGTTGCGACCCATTTCAACGACGCATTGCAAATCAGCGGCATTGTCCTGACCAAACTCGACGGCGATGCCCGCGGCGGGGCGGCGTTATCGATGCGCGAAGTCACGCAATGTCCGATCAAGTTCGGCGGCGTCGGCGAGAAGCTCGATCAGTTCGAACCGTTCGTGCCGGAACGGCTGGCGGGACGGATTCTCGGCATGGGCGACATCCTCGGCCTGGTCGAAAAGGCGGCGGAAGCAATCGACGAAGAAGAAGCCGCGCGGCTCGAGAAAAAGCTTCGCAGCGCGAAATTCGATTTCGACGATTTCCTCGCGCAGTTCAAGATGATGCGTCGCCTCGGACCGCTGGAGAATATTCTTGGCATGTTGCCGGGAATGAGTAACGTGCCCGGCCTTTCGGTCGACGAAAAGCAGCTGCGACGGATCGAAGGCATCGTGCTCTCGATGACCGCGGATGAGCGGAAGCGGCCCGACATTTTAAATGCGCGGCGGCGACAGCGCATCGCGCGCGGCAGCGGCCGGACGGTGACGGAAGTGAATGATTTGCTGCAGCGGTTCAATCAAATGCGCAAGCTGATGAAGAACGCCGGCAAGATGAAGAAAATGATGGCGCAAATGGCGCGAATGCAAAATTAACGTATGGCAGTTTCAATTCGATTACGCAGGGAAGGCACGACCAATCGGCCTTATTACAAAGTCGTGGTGACTGATCGCCGGAGCCCGCGCGACGGAAAATTTCTTGAACTCGTCGGCACCTATGATCCGAAAAAAGCGGATCATAACAGCACGCTGAAACTTGACCGGATCGATCATTGGATCGCCCGCGGCGCGCAACCGAGCGATACCGTACGCAGCCTGATTAAGAAAAACCGCAAGGTCGCGGCTAGTCAACCGGCCGAGGCCTCGACCGCGAGCTAAGTCGTCATGCGCGAGTTCCTCGAGTTCGTCATTCGTCAACTCGCGGAATTTCCTGATGAGGCGGTGATCAGCGAAATTCCTTCGGGACGGACGACGGTTTTTCGCCTGCAATGCCGGCAGAGCGATCTTGGGCGCGTCATTGGCCGCAACGGACAGACCGTGCAGGCGATTCGCGCGCTGCTCGCCAGTGCCGCGGCGCGGCATAATCAGCGCGCCACCCTCGAAATCGTCGAGTAATTTCCGAGATCGCGCGCGACGCGTTCTCTGCGGTAAAGTTTTTCCGTGCGCGTCGATATCATCACGCTCTTTCCGGAAATCTGTCGCGCGCCGCTGAGCGAGAGCATGATGAAACGCGCGCAGGAAAGTGGCGCGCTGGAATTGCATATTCATAATCTGCGCGCTTGGACCACAGACAAACATCACGTCGTTGACGACGCGCCGTTTGGCGGCGGCCAGGGCATGGTGATGAAACCGGAGCCCTTCTTTGCCGCGGTCGAATCGCTGCGCAGTGAAGATTCCCGGGTGGTGCTGATGACGCCCCAGGGCCGACGCTTCGAGCAGAAGATGGCTGATGAACTCTCGCGCCAATCCCATCTCATCATTCTTTGCGGTCACTACGAGGGGATCGATCATCGCGTCGTGGAACATTTGGTCGACGCAGAGATTTCGATCGGCGATTACGTCCTAACCAATGGTGGGATCGCGGCCGTCGCCCTGGTCGACGCGGTCGTTCGACTGTTACCGGGCGTCCTGGGCGACGCTCAGTCGGCGCACGATGACAGTTTTCGCGACGGACTTTTGGAAGGACCGCAATACACCCGCCCGGCGGAATTCCGTGGCTGGAAAATTCCCGACATCCTTTTGAGTGGCGATCACGCGCAGATCGCGGCGTGGCGGAAGGAGCAGGCCCGGCTCCGGACCGGACAAAATCGTCCGGACTTGCTCACCTAATCCTGGGGCGCTCGCCCCATGATAACGCAGGCGTTAATCCCGCCGAAACCAAAGGAATTACTGAGGACGTAATCCAACTTCGCCTCGCGCCCGTGATTCGGGACGGCGTCGAGATCGCAGGCCGGATCCGGATGATCGCGATGCAACGACGGCGGGACGCGCTGATGTTCCAGCGCGAGCGCGCAAATCGTCGCTTCGATCGCGCCCGTCGCTCCCAGCGGATGACCGGTGAACGCCTTGGTGCCGCTGACCGGGATTTGGTAAGCGTGGTCGCCGAAGACTTCCTTGATTGCGATGGTCTCAGTTGCGTCGTTCAGTTGGGTGGAACTGGCGTGCGCGTTGATGTAATCGATTTTTTCGGGCGCGAGGCGAGCGTCGGCGAGCGCTTCGCGCATCGCGCGGATGCACGATTCACCGGTCGGCAATGGCGTCGTCATGTGGAAGGCGTCGTTGTTGAGGCTGTAGCCGAGCAGCTCGGCATAAATGTGTGCGCCGCGTGCGCGCGCGTGCTCGAGCGTTTCGATGACGAGAGCGCCCGCGCCTTCGCCGATGACAAAGCCATCGCGCAATTGGTCGAACGGGCGGCAGGACAATTGCGGGTTGCCCTGCCAGCGGCTCATGGTCTTGATGATGTCGAACGCGCCGAAGGTGAGCGGACTGAGTGGTGCTTCGGCGCCGCCGGCCACGATGACATCAGCGAAACCGTCGCGCAGGTAACGCATCGCCTCGCCGACCGCGACGGTGCCGCTGGCGCAACTGTTCGAATTCGTCGTCCCGACGCCGCGAAATCCAAATTCAATCGCGACGTTCGAATGCCCCGAGCCACCAAAAACCTGCAACGCGAGGGTCGGGTTCACCGCGCGCGCTCCTTTTTTCAGAAAGTAGGCGTGCTGCGTCTCCGCGTTGGCGACTCCGCCGAGGGCGGTGCCGTAACTGACGCCGACGCGCGCTTGCGGCTTTTCTCGGGAGTGAGGCAGGCCGGCATCGTCGAGCGCGAGCTGCGCCGACGCGACGGCAAACTGCGCGTAGCGGTCGAGGCGCTTGAGCCGATGCGGCGGGAAGAAATCCTCCGGCGTCCAGTCCTTGATTTCCCCCGCGCAATGCGCGTGCAAGGCTGACGAATCGAAAGCCGAAACGTGAGTGATTCCACTCTGCTCGCGCAAAATTCCGCGCCAGAAATCCTCGCGGCCGCGCCCGATACAAGTGATTGGCCCCAAGCCGGTGATGACGCAACGCTGCCGGCTCTTCCCGTTATTTCCCATTCAATTCACTGCGCGCTTCCAAGTACTGCTTCATGCACCGCAAAGTCTGATTCGCAACGTGATAAATAAAAAAGGTGCCGATGATCGGATCGGCCAGCGGCGCGAGGGCCGGAAAGCGGAAATTCAGGTCGTGGACAATCTCCACCAACACACCGTCCGGCGTTTCGCGGAAAGTCCAGACGACGTGCATTCCCCTGGTGAAAGCCTTGAGGTGATGGAAATGCACTTCGACTTTCTCGCGATCGATCGTCTGTTCGCTCGTCCATTTAATCGGAATGCCCGAGCGGGTGGCGGCCATGATGACGAGATTACGCTCCGCACTTCGCTCCAGATACGTGATGGAGCGATAGTGCGGAAGAATTTTCGGCCACAGCTCGAGGTTGGCGGCGGTCTCGAAAATTTCCATCCGCGGGGCGCGCATCAGGATCGCGTTAGTTTTGTGCATCAGTCAGTGCCGGCGGCGATATTTGAGAAAACATTCACTTCCCTCGACTCGCATCGACTTCAGTTGGAAGCGAACGCTACGCGGCAGAAATGAAAGATCCGTCCCAGTCAGCGTTGGCGCGTTCTCCCCGCCGAAAACAAACGGCGCGATGGTCAGGTTCAGTTGGTCGATCAGGTCTAGTTCGAGCATGGAACGGAAAAGCGCGGGGCCGCCTTCGCAGGCGAGATATTTCACCCCGTAGTCGTAGCGCAGTTGCGAAAGCATCCAGCGCAAATCGACCGCGTTGGAATCGCTCAGGTGGATCGTGCTTCGTTCGCGCAAGAGTTCGCGCATTTTCCGCGGCATCCGTTTGCTCGAGAAAATAACGATCGGCGCAAAATCGGTCTGAAAAATATTGAGGGTTGGATCGATGCGACCGGCATTCGTCACGATGACGCGTAGCGGATACGGCGCCTGGCCGCGGGCGACGCGCTCCTGGCGCAAGGCCTCGCGTGGAATTCCGAGTCTCACGTTGTCCTGCTTCAGCGTGCCGTAGCCAACCATGACAGCGTCGCCCCGCGCGCGTTCGCTGATGAGATGCGCTTTGTCGGCGCGCGAGGTGAAGTCGATCGGCGTGCGGGCCGCGGTCGTGATTTTGCCGTCAATCGTCATCGCAAAAGTGGCGGCAACGAAGGGACGCGCCGAGCGCGGCCGCCGTTTACTCCGAACGGCCGATTTCATGCTCGAGGTTGGTCACGTCGCGTTCCATGTCGCGAAGAGGCACGTGCTTTTTCTGTCCGCTCGGTTTGTAGAAAAAGTAAACAATCCCGCCGGGAACAGAGCAGAGCAGGATAACGAGAAACCCGAGCGACCCGATCAGTTTCGCCTTCTCGACCGAGACGTGACAGAGATTCGAGAGCATGATTTGCAAAATGATCTCGCGCCAGCCGGCGCCGCCGAAGCTGATCGGCAACGATGAGATCGTGCGTTCGATCGGCATGATCGCGAAAAAATCGACGACCTGAACGCCCGCGCGCAGCGCGTAAGCGACAAAGAGGAAGGTCGCGAAAGTGGCGAGATGTGCGACGATCGAAGCGCCAAAAGCGAAGAGCGTTCCCATCCAGTGCCGGGCGTACAAGTGATAGGCGGCGGAGACTTCGATCAATTTTTCGCGCCCGGGAAAGCGATGCGGCAGCCGATGAAACAGATTGAAGCCGCTCACGATAAAGCTGGTAAGGAGCGCGAGAACCGAGCTCCCGAGCAAAAACAGCAGCAGCCAAAGGAGATTTCGCGTTTGCGGCGTCTGCGCCAGCCACGAGTAGCGCAGCATGATGAGCAGACCCGTGATGCAAACGAGCGCGACCAATCCAATGAGCCGGTCGAAGATAACCGCGAGCAGCGCGCCCGCTTTTTTGTCCGGTGTTTCCTTCAAGAGCAGGTAACTCTTGATGATATCGCCGCCGGTACCGCCGGGCAGAAATTGGTTATAGAACATGCCGATGAGAAACAGGCCGAAGACGCGCCGGCCGGTGAGGTGAATGCCCTGGACGCGGAGAAGAATCTGCCAGCGGATCGCGGCCGAGATTTCTACGATAACGTAACTGAGAATCGCGAGCGGAATCCACCGATAGTCCGCCTGCCGCAACGCCTCCGCCATTTTCGCCCGCTGCACGGGGTCGTGGAAGACCCAGAAGAGCAGCGCGATGGTGACGATGATCTGGAAGGTGCTGAGCAGAATCTTCTTCATCCCGGAAAGTGTTCGTGCCAGCGCGCGAGCGAGAGCTGGATTTCCTCCCTGGTGCGCCGCGGGCTCAGTTCCCAAACCATCTGGCAATCCGCGGGAAGAAGCTGGGTCAGAGCGGCGAGGTTTTTCATGTCACCAAGAAAAGGCGCCTGATGATCCTGGCCGGGCCATTTCACATCCTGCATGTGGCAACCAAACGCGCGCGGACCGATCGCACCCAGCCATTCGGCATGATCGAGAAAGCCGAGGTTCTCCTTGATTTGGATATGTCCCATGTCGTGCCAATAACCGACGTGCGGCGCCGCGAGTTCGTCGAGCAACGGCGGCAGCTCGCGCTCCGATGGAATCTCTTCGTATCCGCGCCGTCCCTCGATGCCTAGCCGAATGTTTTTTTCGGCCGCACGCCCGACGATCGGCGCGAGACATTCCTTCACCAAGGCGAGATGGGCCGGCGCGCGATCTTCCCGCCGGCGAACAGCGTCGATCTTTTTCCTGACGTAATCGCGCGAGAGAAGTGCGCCCTGCTGCGCGAGCGCGATTAATTCGTCGGTGATTGGATTCATCCGGACCGATCCGCAATGCAAAACGACAAATGGGGCCTGCAGGCGATCGGCGAGATCGATCGTTTGCAGGGTCTGGCGCACGGCGCGATCGCGTTCGCTCTGGTCCGGGGAAGAGAACTGATAGCAATCGGGCGACGCGGTCAGGATTTCCACCGGGAGAGGGCAGAAATTGTGCAAACTGCTGAAGCGGACTTCGCCCGCGTCGAACATTTTCTGGATGCCAGGAACTAACGAGATACGAACGCCATGACCGAGTTCGATCAGGTCGAAGCCGAGATCCCGGATCTCGCGCAACATCTCGTCGCCCGCGGTATGACGATGAGAATTCCAAGAGGTCGAAAAAGCGATCATCGCGCCTGCCGTTTACCCGACGGGCGCAGGATCCGGCACGTGAGCCGCCCTCGCAGGGACAGCGGCGGTGAGCGTTTCCTCGCAGCCGCGCCGACCCGCCATGCGCAACACGCTTGCGCCAATCGCCGCAAAAATGAGCGCGGAGATGCTGAGGGTCAGGCGGGTGCCGATGAGATCGGCCAATGCCGGAATGCCAAGCCCCGCGAGCGGCATTAATCCGAAAAAGCTCAGGCCAAACACGGCCGAGATTCTGCCGCGTAAAGCGGCCGGCGCTCGTTCCTGCACAATGGTATTGGCGAGGCCGAAATTCAGCGACAGTCCGATGGCGAGAATTCCCATCGAGATCGCAGTGAGGAGAAAGCTGCTGAAACGCCCGAGGCAAAACAGCGCGGTCGCGACCGTGAGAACGCCGGCGGTCATGAAATTGAAGCGATGCTCGCGCGGAATGCTGAGCAGTCCGAGAGCGCCCAAAAGCGAGCCAGTCCCGGAAAATCCCATGAGCAGACCGAGCTGGCGCGGACCGAGGTGGAGCACATTCTTGACGTAAAGCGGCAGCATCACACCGACCACCGGATAAACAAAAAGAGTCACCGCCGCGATCAGGACGATGAGATAAAGAATGACCTTATCCTTCCGGACGTAGCGCAATCCTTCCATGAATCCGCTGGAGCGTTCTGCTTCCTCTTCCGCACTTCCTTTGGCCCGCGGCGGCAGCGAACCGAGCGCAATCACCAGCGCCAAAAATGAAAAGGCGTTGCAGAAAAAGGCCGACGCCCGGCCCCACCAGCTAATGAAGAATCCCGCCAGCGAAGGACCGAGCAAACGCGAACCGTGGAAAACGGAACGATCGAGCGCAATCGCCGTCGCGATTTCGTTTTTCGTCACCAGTTCAGGGACGAGCGCATTGAGAGCGGGCATTTCAAAGGCGATACAAACGCCGAGGCACGCGGCCATCACGACGATGTGCCAGATTTGAACGCGACCCGTCAGGACCAATAACCCGAGCGTGACCGCGAGAATACTCTGCACGATCTGCGTCGCGATCAGGATCTTCCGCTTATCGTACTTATCGGCGACCGAACCTCCGATCATCGTCAGGGCCAAAGTGGGCAAGCCCGCGGCGAAGCCGATAAGACCCACGAGCACGTTGCGGTTCGTCAAAGTGCTCATGACGAAGCCCTGCGCCATCACCTGCATCCATGTTCCCGTGTCGGAAATCGCGGAGCCGATAATGTAGCGGCGGAACGGTCCGGGGCGCAGGAGCGCGAGCATGCCGCGACGGGTGGCAGCAGAGGAATCGGCGCTCATGGATGGGACGAGACAGATACGCGCGCGCGGCGTTCGTGGCAACGCGCGGCGCCGATCAGGCGTGCGGTCGGATGGCGTTCGCCCAGAGCAACATCATCACCAGGACTGCGAGCGAAATTCCAATAATGATGAGCGCCTTGATGTCGTCTTTCGCCATGACGCGCGCAGGTTGCCGCAAAATCGAGTTCGCGTCCAGAGGCGATTGGAAAATTCACCGCGGGGAAGTCGACGGCGCATAGATCCAATTCATCGAATCGATCTTCCATTGCGAGTCGCGCCGCACGAGGCTGAACTGCAGGTCGATCGGGCCGACCTCTGATTGAGCGCGGGCCGTGGTCTCGGCGAACATGACCCATTGCCGCGGGAGATGAAACGCGGCCCAGGCTCGACCTTTCGGCAGATAGATTTCAGAGAGCCTTCCCAGTTGACTCTGATTGGACCAAAGAAAATGATTGAGGCGCTCGGGCCCCTTGCTGCGCAGAGACTCGGGAGTCAGGTGGACTGCAATCCAGGACTCGTCGCGCTCTTCGTAAATTTTGCGCGCGGCTTCGTCAGCGAACACGCATGCCTCACTCGCGCTTTGCGCGCGGGCGAAGGAGTAGGCAACCCTCGCCGCGATAACATTGGCGGCCATGAAGAGAAAAATCGCCGACCAAATCACCAGGCGTTTCCAGCGGAAATTCTCTTTCTGGCGGCAGGTAAAAAAATAAACGGACGGCGACCACAGAAACGCGCCCATGCAAAAAACGATTGCTCCTACGAGTAGCTGCAGCGGATGCTCGTCGCGCCAGCCCCAGATCAACTGCGCGAAACCGTTGAGCATGATCAACGCCCCAACGATCCAACGCACCCAATGCACTCCCGTCCAAATAAGATAGAAGAGCGCCCAAAACAGGATCACGCTCAGGGCGACGAAGAAGAGAAGATTGAAATTTCCTGAATCAGCCAGACCGAGCATGCTGAGGAGCTGGAGCGCAAAATAAATTGCGCCGATGAGAAGAAGAATGTTCCGGCCGCGCTGCCACGGCGGAATTTCCGAATCGTAGATTTCCCAGAGTGATCGCTCTTCGATGGACTGAGACTACCAACTTCGCGCGTGAGGAGCAGCAGGAATGATCACGCAACGCGCGGTCGCCGTTGCCCGTTAGTCGACGGCTGTTATTTTGCCATCATGCGCATTGATCGCTTCACCCAAAAAATGCAGGAAGCCTTGCCGGCGGCTCAGGATCTCGCGGCGCGCGCGGGACAGCCGGAAATCGGCAACGAACATTTTCTGCTCGCGTTGCTGGAACAGAGCGAAGGCGTGACGCGGCCGTTACTGGAAAAAATCGGGATTCTGGCGAACGACTTGCAGAGTGGCCTGCAAACGGAGTTGGCCCGCCGTCCCAAAGTGCAAGGCGGCACGGACGCGCGCGTGGGCAACGATTTGCGGCGAACATTCGATGCCGCGGAAGGCGAAATGGCGAAGCTGAAAGACGAATATCTCAGCGCTGAGCATTATCTCCTCGCGCTTTCGCATGAGAATAATTTCGCCGGCAAAGCCCTGCAGGAGCGCGGCGCCACCCGAGATAAAATCATGCAGGCATTGCAGCAGGTGCGCGGGTCGCAACGCGTGACCGACCAGAATCCCGAGGGGAAATATCAGACGCTGGAAAAATACGGGCGCGACCTGACGCAGTTGGCCCGGCGCGGAAAAATCGATCCGGTTATCGGGCGCGACAACGAAATCCGCCGCGTCATGCAGGTGCTTTCGCGCCGGACGAAAAATAATCCGGTGCTGATCGGCGAACCGGGCGTGGGCAAGACCGCGATCGTCGAAGGTCTCGCCCGCCGGATCATTTCCGGCGACGTGCCGGAATCCCTCAAGAACAAGCGCGTCGTCGCAATGGACATCGGCTCGATGATTGCGGGCGCAAAATTCCGCGGCGAATTCGAGGATCGCCTGAAAGCATTTCTGAAGGAAGTGACGGACTCGCAGGGCGAGATCATTTTGTTTATCGACGAGCTGCACACCATCGTCGGTGCGGGCGCGAGCGAAGGCGCGGTCGATGCGTCGAACATGCTCAAACCGCAACTCGCGCGCGGCGAGTTGCGGACGATCGGGGCCACGACGCTCGACGAGTATCGTAAATACATCGAGAAAGACGCGGCCCTCGAACGGCGCTTTCAGCCGGTGATGGTGAAGGAGCCGACGGTGGAAGACACCGTCGCGATTTTGCGCGGATTGAAAGAGCGCTACGAAGTGCACCATGGAGTTCGCATTACCGACGCCGCCATCGTCGCTGCTGCGGTGCTCTCGCAGCGCTACATCAGCGATCGCTTCCTGCCCGACAAGGCGGTTGACCTCGTGGACGAGGCCGCTTCGCGTTTGAAGATCGAACTCGATTCCATGCCGACCGAGATCGATGAGATCGAGCGCGAAATCATGCAGCACGAGATGGAGCGGCAAGCCTTGAAGAAGGAAAAGGACGCGGCGAGCAAGGAACGTTTGCAAAAATTGGAGAAGGAACTGGGGGGCCTCAAGGAAAAATCGAGCGCGCTGAAGGCGGAATGGCAGAAGGAGAAATTGCAGATCGAGGGCCAGGCGAAAATCAAGGGAGAGCTCGAACAGGTCCGGACGGAATTGGAACGCGCCCAGCGTCGCGGTGAACTGGGGCGAGCGAGCGAATTGCAATACGGCAAAATTCCCGAGTTGGAAAAGAAACTGGCGGAAGCGAACGCGAAAGGAAAAACCGAGGGCGGCTCGCGTCTGCTGCGCGAGGAAGTGACCGAAGAAGATATCGCGGCGGTGGTTTCGAATTGGACCGGAATTCCGGTTTCGCGGTTGCAGGAGGGTGAACGCGCGAAGCTGGTTCGCCTGGAGGAACATCTGCACCAGCGCGTCGTCGGTCAGGACGCGGCGATCAAGGCGGTGGCGAATGCCGTCCGCCGGGCGCGCGCCGGACTGCAGGATCCGAATCGACCGATCGGCTCCTTCATTTTTCTCGGACCGACCGGCGTCGGCAAAACCGAACTGTCGCGCGCCCTCGCCGACTTCTTGTTTGATGATGAGAACGCCATGATTCGCATCGACATGAGCGAATACATGGAGAAGCACACCGTGGCGCGACTGATCGGGGCGCCGCCCGGTTACGTCGGCTACGAAGAAGGCGGTCAGCTCACCGAAGCAGTGCGGCGCAAGCCTTACAGTGTCGTCCTCTTCGACGAAATCGAAAAAGCGCACAGCGATGTTTTTAACGTCCTCCTCCAGGTGCTCGACGACGGGCGGATTACAGATGGGCAGGGGAGGACGGTCGACTTCAAAAATACCGTCATCATTATGACGTCGAACCTCGGTTCGCAGTTCATCCTCGATGACGCCAATGCGGAGCAACGCGAAGCGCGCGTGCTGGAAGCATTGCGCGCGCATTTCCGCCCGGAATTCCTGAACCGCGTCGATGAGATCATCATTTTCGATCGGCTGACCGAGAACGACTTGAAACAGATCGTGGAGATTCAGCTCACACGTCTGACCAAACGTCTGGAGCAACAGAAGATCACCCTCGAGCTGAGCGACGAAGCCAAGGCGCTCCTCGCGCGGTCCGGTTACGATCCGGTTTATGGTGCGCGGCCGTTGAAGCGCGCCATCCAGAACGACATTCTCAATCCGCTCAGTCTCGATCTGCTCGATGGGAAATTTCACGAGGGTCAGACCATTCGCGTCACCGCGAAAATGGGAGCGTTGAATTTCCAAGCGGCCTAGGGCTGCTCAGTTTTTTCTTCGCAACCGCCAACTAACGAGTAGGGCAACAGTTCCGCCGGAAGACCATGCAGCGCGGCCGCGACCTCGTCAGCAGTCAGGCGGTAGATTAAAATGGAATGACCGATCTGTGTGAGCGGTCGGCGGTGCCGCAAGGCGACGCACAGTCGCGAAACGCGCAACTCCTGCAGCAACGTCGCGTCGTCCATTGAGATCTTCGCCTGCCCTACATCCGCGAGTCGGGCTTCGGTCGTACGGTAGTAACGCTCATAGGGAACCGACCAAGTTCCCATCGTGCGAGCGTAAACCTGCTGCAGCGTGGTCGCGCTGATGCAGTAGATTCCACCATCTAGCTCGAGCGCGGGCGAGGGGATGCCATAATATCCCGGCAGACGAATCGCATGGATTCCATATTTCTCTGGCTGCGCGGTTCCGAAATAGGCGAGATAGACCTGAGAGTCCGCGTTCTTCGTCAACCAATGCGCGAGAGAAGGTAGATCCTGGCCCCAGTCCAATGAACTATCGACCAGATGTTCGTAACCGTGGGATGGACCGCCAGCGAGCTCGTTGAAGTAGGCCAGATAATCGGGCCGGACCGCGAGAGATTCGCCGACGTGCCAGCAAAGTAACACCGCGATGGTGAAGCCAAGCCAACGCGCGCGCGTTCTGGCAAAATACCAACCCAGCGCGCCAGCCATCACAAAAAGTGGAGGATAAATCGGGAGGAGATGGCGGTGCCCGATGTTGAGATGAGCCAGGAGCGACGCCGCGACATATACGAGTAGCAAGGCCGCGAGCGGGATAAGGGGGTAAAGCGAACCTATTCTCCTTCTCCCCTGCGAGAAGATCGCCGCGGCCGCACACAGGCTGAGCAGGAGAAGAAAAGGGATCGTGGTCTTGTAAAGAAAGGCGCGCGGGAAAAAATCAAAGAAGCCATTGAGGCTGTAACTGCCATCGAGAAATGTCGGGCGGATCGCGGCGTGTTCCACGACGTAAGCGAACCCGTAGAGGAATGCTTCGGGAAAAAGATGGTGCCGTCGTGCCTTGAAAATGAGTTCTTCGATTGCTGGCGAGTAATGCCGCGGCCAGAAATGGCTGAGAGGCTGGCCCACGATGGCGGAATAACGAAAACCATACGCGGCCCAGATCAGCAAGATGGCAATCGCGAAGACGCCGAAAAGAGCAGCGCACAACGGAAGGATTCGCGCTTTGGAAAGGCGGGACCTGCCTCTCCAAAAATGCACGATTAAAAGTAACGCCAGAACCGGCAAAATGAGAATGCCGGACATTTTCGAAAGGAGGACGCCGGCCAGAGCCAACCCTGCGTAAACGGTTCGCGCGATGGAGATTTTTTGCAGCAATCGCCAAAACAACCAAGTCGCCAGGCCGAAAAAGAAGGCCGCGGCCGTATCGGTCGCGACCAGGGGCGAATTTGCCAGGAGGCAGGGCGAGAAACAAGCGAGCGTCGTGGACAGCAACGCGGCGCGCGCCCCGAATACTTCGCGCGCCCAGAAGAAAGCAAGCAGACAGATGCCAGTTCCAAAAAGCGCCATCACCATGCGCCCCCGCAGCAAGAGCGCACCGTCATCCCAGACGTAACTACCGGCGAGGAACGGGGGCCCATTGAAAAGCAAAGGGAGTGCGGCGAGGCGCGGCGCCAGCACGCCAGCCTCTGAATCAAGGCGATAGTCGTTCTTCAACCAATAGCTGTAGCCGGCCTCGAAGTGCGTTGGCTCGTCGAACGTCGCCGATTTCGTCGCCACGGCCGTGACCGCCAGGAACCAGTGCACCGCCGCGAGGGTAAACGCCGCGAGCAAGGGAAGGCGGTCCGACGAGCGCATGGAAAGTGTGGGAGCATCCAACATTCCACCGTGACGCAACCGGCGTCTATTTTAGAACGACACGAAGCAGTTCGGCCAGCCGCCAGCCAGCCTTGTGCAACTCCTCCCGGGTCTGGACGGTCGACCAGTCGAGATAACCGCTGCGAATTTCAACTGCTTCGCCCTTCGCGAACGTCCGCCCATCCTTTTCCGCGGGATGAACGTGGTCGAAGTGAAGTCGCGTATGCGCCTCGCGCGCCAAGGGCAGAATTTCATCCGCCCATTGCTCGGCCCACGTTTTCGGGTCGCCCGTCGTGCGCCATTTTGACGGCTCCTGCGCCGCAAGGTTGTCGATCAGGCTTTTCCGCGCGGGAGTGTAAACCGCTTCTCGCTGCTCTTTGGGAAGTTCGTCCGGAGTGCCAATGACAAGGTTCCGCACCGTGTCCAGATCCCAGTAGCCGTGGAAGGAGTGGAAATAATGCCGCGGCTTTCCCCCGCTCGGATTTTCCACCAGGCTCAAGGAATTACCGCCCTGATCGCCCAGGGCGTTCGCCACGTGATCAGCGTCCACTGGCTCTCCGGCTTCACTGAAATATTCCGCGCCGACGTGAAGAGGCTGATGAATATCTCCGATGAGGTGCGCGAGCAGAATTACGGCAATCGGTTTCGTAATTTTTCGGTCGTTAGTCTCGGCCGTCTCTCCGCGCAGGACAGAAATGCAATAGGGAATCGCATGGACAATGTCCCAATTTCCGCGACCGACTGCGCCGCTGTGGTACTGTTCCGGCACGAAGACCGGAACATCAGTGTAGTGAAGCCAGTGGTGCGTCGGGCGGGTATTGTTGGCCTCGAGAGCCGGCGGGTTCGCTTTCCAAAATTCACGGAGTTGCCGCTCCAGCTCCGGGTTGTTTGGATAATGTGGGTAAGCAGTCGCGTCATCCGCTCCTTTCTTGTCCCAGGCTTTGATCTCGTCCGCAATCGTTGACGCTCGCTCCAGGCTGATGCCACCCAGTAGGACTTTGATCTTCTCGGCGGTGGGCGTCCCAACGAGCTTCTGGTCTGCGATCGCCCCGACGATCTCATGACCCAGCGGGCCATAGGCAAACAAGCGGCCGGCGGTGAGGAAAAAGAGCAGGAAATAAACAGTTCGGGAGGGCACGGAGGTTGACTATCGCCAGAATGACGTCCGCC
>JBBSEO010000009.1:0-21404 GCA_038239645.1 Chthoniobacterales bacterium
CCGCGGTAGATGAAGCCGGTGTAGATTTGCAGGAGTTGCGCTCCGGCTTCGATCTTTTCGCGGGCGCTGAGCGCGTCAAAGATTCCGCCGCAGCCGATGATCGGAAGATCGGTCTGCGCGCGCAACTGGCGGATGATCGCGGTCGATTTCTCACGCAAGGGCGCGCCGCTCAGGCCGCCAGTTTGATCGGTGCCGGGCGGAATCGCGGCGTGATCCAGCGTCGTATTCGTGGCGATGATGCCGCTCACTTTTTCCCGGGCGCAGACTTCGACCAGCTCGCGCAGGCCGGTCTCGTCCAGATCGGGCGCGATCTTTACCAGCAACGGCTTGCCCGCGCCCTCGCGATTGATCGCGCGCAGGAGCGCTTCGAGTTGGGTCGCGTGTTGCAGGTCGCGCAGGCCGGGCGTGTTCGGTGAACTCACGTTCAGCACGACATAATCAGCGTGCCCGGCGAGTAATCGATAGGAGTAGAGATAGTCGTCGACGGCGTCTTCCAAGGGCGTGACGCGCGACTTTCCGAGGTTGATCCCGATCGGGATTTGCGGCCAATGCTTTCGGTCTCGCAGTTTCGTCAGCCGCTGCGCAATCGCTTCCGCGCCGTCGTTGTTGAAACCCAGCCGATTGATCAGCGCCCGTTGCGCCGGGTAACGGAAAATGCGTGGTCGCGGATTTCCCGGCTGCGCGCAAGCGGTGACCGTGCCGATCTCGACGAAAGCGAAGCCCATTTTTTCCCATGCCGGTAAGGCGACGCCGTTTTTGTCGAACCCGGCCGCGAGTCCGACCCGATGTTTGAAGATGAGGCCAAAGATTTCGACCGGCGCCTCGGCCACTTTCGTTTCCGGCCACCGGCGCCCGAGCTTCTGAAAAGTGGTGAGCGCGAAATGATGCGCGGTCTCGGGATCGAGCGCAAAAAAAAGCGGGCGGAGCGCGCGTTCGTAAATCATTTGCCGATGCAAAACTGACGGAAGATGGCGTCGCGCACGGCTTCCTCGTCGCGCTCGCCGAGCAATTGATCGAGTGCAGCGAGCGCTTCGCGCAGCTCGAAAACATACATCTCCGCGGTCGCGCTCTGATCGATCGCAGCCGTCGCGCGCTCCACCGCTTCATCCGCCCGGCGCAACTGTGCACGATGGCGCGCGTTGATCGCGAGGGGATTTTCCGGTTGAAGTTTCGCGCCGCCGCTTCTCTCGAAAATGGCCTCCTCCAACTCTGGCCACCCGGCGCCTGTCAGGCACGAAATACGGATCGCCCGTGTTTCTTTCCAAGCCGGATGCTCCGGCAAATCGCTCTTGTTCAGAATAACCAGCTCGCGCTCCGACGAGGCGAAGTCATCCGGCGGCAGGACGCTGGCGTCGACCAAATGCAAACAAAGATCGGCCTGCTCAAGAGATTGTTTGGTGCGGGTAATGCCTTCGGCTTCGACTGCGTTCTCCGCTTCGCGCAGACCGGCGGTGTCGAGCAGGCGCAGGACAAAACCGCGCAGGTGGGCGCGCTCTTCGATTGTGTCCCGCGTCGTGCCGGGCAACTCGCTCACGATCGCGCGCTCATATCCGAGCAGACGATTAAGGAGGCTGGATTTTCCGGCGTTGACCGCGCCGAAGATGACAACCTTCAACCCTTCGCGCAAAATCCGGCCCGTTTCCGCTGTGTCCAGGAGGCGGCCTGCTTCCGCGCGCCAGGAAGCGAGGTGTTGCCGAATTCTCGTTACATTGTCCGGCGTAATTCCTTCTTCCGGAAAATCGAGCTCGGCTTCGAGATGCGCCAGGATTTCAACCAAGCGCTCGCGTAAAGTTCGAAACTGTTCACCGAGGCGGCCAGCCAGTTGTTCGTGGGCGGCACGCAAGGCGAGGTCGCTTTGCGCGCGGATCAAATCGATCACGGCTTCGGCCTGGGTGAGATCGAGTTTGCGGTTGAGGTAGGCACGCTCGCTGAATTCACCCGGCCGCGCCGCCCGCGCGCCCGCGTGCAGGCAGGCTTCGAGCACTTTCGCGGTGACGAGCGCGCCGCCGTGCCCGGTGATTTCCACCAGGTCCTCGCCGGTGAAGCTGTGCGGACGGCGATGGACCGCCAGCATGACCTGGTCGATCATCACGCCGTCGCGCGCGATTTCGCCCAGGTGCTGGGTGTGCGAGGCAAATTGCGACGGCGGTTGCTTCCCGCGAAAAATCTTATCGGCGAGCGCGATCGCACTTTCGCCGCTGAGACGAACTAACGAGATGGCCCCTTCGCCCGCGGGCGTCGCGATGGCGGCGATGGTCTCGCGCGCCACTATTTCGCCAGCACGTTCTTCAGCGCGGCGATGCATTTCCGATTCTCTTCCATCGTTCCGATGGTAATGCGGACCCACTCCGGCAAGTCGTAGCCGCCCATGGCGCGGACGATGATTTTAAGCTGGAGCATGGCGCGAAAGATCGCGGCTCCGTTTCCGACTTTGACCAGGATAAAATTTCCCGCGCCGTGGATGAAATCCAGCTGAAGGGCGGTGAATTCGTTCTCCAAGTAGGCGCGACCTTCGTCCACCACCCGCTTGGTCTCGCGCAAATGTTCGTCATCGTGCAAGGCTGCGAGCGCGCCCGCGAGGGCGATGCCGTTGACGTTGAAGGGCTGACGCGTTTTCTGCATCACCTCGATCAGCTCCGGCCGCGCGATCCCGTAGCCGATCCGCAAACTGGCCAGTCCCTGGATTTTCGAAAAGGTGCGGAGAACGATCACGTTCCGTCCTTCGTGGACGTAGCGAAGGGTATCCGGCGGATGGTCGACGAACTCGTAATAAGCTTCGTCGAAAATCACGATCAGCTCCGGCGGAAGACGCGAGAGGAAGCGGTCGATTTCTGCCGCGGAGAGTAATGTTCCGGTCGGGTTATTCGGGTTCGCGATGAAGATCAGCTCCGTCCGAGCGGTGATGGCCGCGAGCATGGCGTCGAGATCGTGGCCCAAATTTTTGCTCGGCGCCTCGATCGTGTCCGCGCCGAAGATGCGCGCGACAATCTTGTAGGCGACGAAGGCGTGCTCGGAAGTGAGAATCGCGTCGCCCGGTTTAAGAAAAGCGTGCGCGAGCAGCTCGATGATTTCATTCGAGCCGTTGCCGAGAATCACATGGTCGAGGCTGACACCGAGCTTCCGCGCGAGCGCGTCGCGCAAATAAAAACCGCCACCGTCCGGATAGAGCTGCGCTTTCTCCAGCGCCTGATGCATCGCCGCGATCGCGCGCGGCGACGGGCCGAGCGGATTTTCGTTCGAGGCCAGCTTGACGATTTCGCGCGGATCGACGCCGAGCTCACGCGCGGTTTCCTCGATCGGCTTCCCCGGCTGATAAACTTTCAGCTCGCGCAGATACGGATTGGCATTGTCCCAGACAGAACGCACGAGGCCGATCTTACGTGAAAAAGGGCCGGGGAAAAGACTCGTGCCACGGCGCGTTATCTCGCAACGTCTTCACCATGGAATTTCTCGCGGACATTTTTAACGGCCTGACCGTCAACGGCTGGAAGATAATCGGCTGGACCGGAAACATTATTTTCGGCGCGCGCTTCATCATTCAATGGATCGCGTCGGAGCGGGCGCGGAAGAGCATCATTCCGGTTGGCTTTTGGGAATGCAGCGCGGTCGGATCGATTTTGCTGCTGATCTATTTCGCGCTCTATCGGCACGATTCCGTCGGCGTCTTGAGCGCGCTCTTCCCGCTGCCGGTCTATCTGCGCAATCTCTATTTCCGTTACAGTCACGCGCGCGCCAGGCATCCCGGGAATGAAGCGCGACCAGCGGAGTGACATTTTCGGCGCACGGTTTTAGAATATTCACCCGCAATGCCCGAGCTGACTTACCTCGACAACAACGCCACGACCGCGATCGATCCCGCCGTGCTGGAGGCGATGCGGCCGTATCTGGAGCATTGTTACGCGAATCCATCCAGCGGTTACGCTTTTGCTGCGGAAGCGCGGGATGCGGTCGAGAAGGCGCGCGAGCAAGTCGCGGCGCTGCTCGGCTGCACGCCGAACGAGATTGTCTTCACCAGTTGCGGGACGGAATCAGTCGGGACCGCGTATCACTCCGCGCTCGAGACGGCGCCCGAGCGCAGGCACATTGTCACGACCGCGGTCGAGCACAGCGCGGTCCTGCGTCCGGCGCAGGAATTACAAAAGCGCGGTTACGAGGTCACGTTTGTCGGCGTCGATCGCGACGGCCAGCTTGATCTCGCGGAATTATCGGCGGCGATTCGTCCCGACACCGCGCTCGTGACGGTGATGTGGGCGAACAATGAAACCGGCGTCGTTTTCCCGATCGAGCAGGTGGCGCAGCTCGCGCGCGAGAAAGCGGTCCCGGTGATGACGGACGCGGTGCAGGCAGCGGGAAAAATTCCGATCAATCTGCGCGAGATACCGGTGCAATTTCTCGCGATCTCCGGGCACAAGTTGCATGCGCCGAAAGGCGTAGGCGCGCTTTACGTGCACCGGCGCGCGCGCTTTCGCCCGCTCATTCTCGGCGGCAGCCACGAGGAGAATCGGCGCGCGGGGACATCGAACGTCGCGTCGATCGTCGCGCTCGGGAAAGCGGCGGAGATTGCACGCGAAAATTTACGCGAGGAAGAAACGCGCGTGCGCATCTGGCGCGATCGTTTCGAGAAAGAAGTGCAGGCGAAAGTGGAGGGCACCCACGTGAACGGCGCCGGCACGGAACGTCTGCCCAACACCTCGAACCTGCGCTTCGACGGCATCGAAGCCGACGCTGCGCTCCTGCTCTTCGATCAGAAAGGGTTGTGCTGTTCCGCCGGCTCTGCCTGTCGCACCGGCTCGCTCAAACCCTCGCATGTCATGACCGCGATGGGCCTCTCGCCGGACGAGGCGCGCGGTTCACTCCGCTTCTCGTTTGGTCGTTTCAATACCGACGCCGACCTCGTGCGCGCGCTCGAGATTATTCCGCCCGCGATCGCGAAACTTCGTTCTCTTTCACCCGCGCTCGCCCGCTAATTTCTCGACGGCGGCCGGGCTCTTGCTTATCAAAGCGCGCAAATGGCGCGTCGCGGAAAAAAAAAGGAACACTGGCTCAATCGCGGTTACGGCAAACTGGAAGTGGGCGAGTGGATCGGGCTGGTTCTGGCCTTTCTCGGAATCGTCGCGCTCTGCGGACTGTTTTTCATTCGCCGGCACACGATCGACTATCGTCTCACGCACACCTTTGCCGTCGCCGACCCGGAATTCTTCGGCTCCGCGCTGGCGCTGGCTGATCCTGTTCCGATCTCCGGCAGCAACGTCGAACTCCTGGAAAATGGCGACAGCTATTTCCCCGCGATGCTGGAGGCGATTCAGCACGCGCAGAAAACAATCAATTTCGAGGCTTACATTTTTCATTCGGACGAAGTGGGCTGGAAATTTCGCGACGCGTTTATCGCGGCCGTGCAGCGCGGGGTGGAAGTGCGCGTCCTGCTTGATGGGATCGGCTCGGGCTGGGGTCTGAACAATTCCGACGTGAAGATGATGCGGCAGGGCGGGTGCAAGTTTTCCTACTACCACCCGACGCAATCGTGGCGCGTCGATCGCACCAACCGACGCTCGCATCGCCGCGTCCTCACAATCGATGGTCGGATCGCCTTCACTGGCGCGGTCGGGTTCAAGGAGACATGGGACGGGCACGCGCAGGACGAAAATCATTGGCATGACGTGGCCGTGCGCGTGACCGGGCCGCTGGCGACGGAACTGCAGGGCGCGTTCCAGCAACACTGGATCAAGACCGGCGTGGAAGCACTGACCGGCGCGGGACAATTCCCGGCCCTGCCACCGGCTGGAAAAATCCGGGGACAGGTTGTGACTTCGCATTCTTTTTCCGAAGCGCCCGTTCTGCTGATGCAGGCGGTCGCGTTCACCGCGGCGACGAAGCGCATCTGGATCACGAACTCGTATTGCACGCCGAGCGAGGAACAGGTGCGCGCGCTCGTCGAGGCAAAAAAGCGCGGCGTCGACGTGAGGATTCTGCTGCCGGGCGAGCACAACGATCAGCCGCTGACGAAATCCGCCGGTCGTTCCGCCTACGGCAAATTACTCGAGGGCGGCGTCAGGATTTTCGAGTATGAGCCGACGATGGTTCACGTGAAAGCGATGGTGATCGACAGTTTATTTTCGATCATCGGGTCGTCCAACTTCGACTCTCGTTCGGCCGAGATTAACGAAGAACTAGACCTTGCGCTTTACGATGCCGACTTCAGCAAACGTCTCGAGCAAATGTTCGAACACGATCTGACCCAGTCGCGCGAATACACCCTCGAACAATTTAAGCATCGCTCGCTCTGGGAACGCGTAACCGAGTGGGTCGCGATTCCCTTCCGTTCGCAATTGTAGCGCTCTTTCTAAGCTGGTTAAATGGCCGCGATGAACGGTGACGATATTGCGAGCTTGCGCCAGGAATACGGCGTGCACGGTTTGCGCCGCACGGACCTTGATCCCGATCCGTTCAAGCAGTTCGCGCAATGGTTCAACGCCGCGATCGAAGCCAGCGTGCCCGAGGTCAACGCCATGACTCTGGCGACGGTCTCGGCCGACGGCCAACCCACGGCGCGGATCGTTCTGCTCAAGGGCTACGGCCAGGACGGCTTCGTTTTCTACACGAATTATCATAGCGAAAAAGGGCAGCACTTGGAAAAGAACGCCAAGGTCGCGCTCGTTTTTTTCTGGAAAGAGCTGGAGCGGCAGATCCGGATCAACGGCGCGGTCGAGAAAGTCTCGCGCGAGGAATCGATCCGCTACTTTCATTCGCGCCCGCTCGGCAGCCAGCTCAGCGCCTGGGCGTCGCATCAAAGCGAAGTCGTGGATGCCCGGCGCGTGCTCGAGGCGCGACTTTCGGAATTGGAGGAACGTTTCGCCGACCAAACCATCCCGCTACCGACGCATTGGGGCGGTTACCGGGTAAAACCGACGCGCCTCGAATTCTGGCAGGGCCGGCCAAACCGCCTGCACGATCGTTTCCGCTACACCCCTCAGGGCGACGGCTGGTGCCTGGAACGCCTCGCGCCTTAACTTACATCCCGGTCCGCATCCCGCGGTCGCGATCCATCGGCGTTACGTCGTTGCTCAGCTTCGACCAGGCCGCCTTCACCGCGTGTCGCGCGTGATCCCACGGCAGGCCACCCTCGCCGACATTTTTCTCGTAATCGCGCGCGAGATCCTCTTCCGCGGCGTCGAATTCGCGATCCTTGTATTTATGGACGCCTTGCATCCCGGTCCGATAAGCCGGGGCGTATCGTTCGTAATCGGAACCCTCCTGGGCGAAAGATTGCGTCCCGTGGTTCTTCTTCCAGTAATCGTCTTCGTTTAGATAAATTTTTTCGTAGTCATTCATCGTTGAGTCCTCCATCAACTCTTCGGCGCGCGGCCGGCCCTTGGACGCGTTTGGGCTCGATCGGACAAAATCGCGCGCGCGCGAACACGCCTCCAAATCCGATTTCTCTTAGCTATGATGAATCCTAACGGCGACGAATTTAATGATGTCCCGCCCGGCACTGCCGCGGACCTCGGGGGCGAAACAGCTTTTGGACAATTCCGCCCCATCCCGGACGAGCCCGGTAGCACCTGGGAGCAGGCGAAAGAAAAAGCCGGCGTCGCGGCCGAGCGAACACAGGTTTTCATGCGGGAAAATCCCATCCCGACGTTGATCGGCGCGCTGGGCATTGGCATCGCCATCGGGCTCGCCATCCGCTACGCTTCGAATGCGCCTGAGGAAGAAGAGCCCATCACGGCCAAGATCAACGACAAGCTCAGCGACGCCTGGAGCCTTTTCTCGCTGCCTTTTCTCCTTCCGCTCTGGAAATCGGTCCGCGAAAAAGCGGAGGACGCCGCCGAAGTGGTCAGCGATACAACCATGGATGGCGTCAAGCGCCTGAAGAAGGTCAAAGTCGCCAGCTACACCAAGCCGATCAAGAAGCGCTGGAAATCCTGGACGAGCTAGGCGTTCTCGCTTCAGCAAGCTGACTGTCGCTTGCGGTTGAACGCGCGGGCGTTCGCGCGGAAGTTGCGCTCCTTTATGGCGGCAGCTTCCACCACGCGACCCCGCTGGCAACGCGGCGCACTTTTTCAGTTTTTCTCGTCGATCAAGCTCGCCGTCGTCCTGCTCGCCGTCCTCATTCTGGGCGCGATCGTGGGTACGATTTCCGAGTCGTCCCTCGATGCCAAGGTCGCACGCGCCTACGTCTACGGTGCTCCCTGGTTCAATTTCTGGCTCGTCCTGCTCGCCGCAAATCTCACTTGTTCCGCGCTCTCGCGCTGGCCGTGGCGGAAACATCACGTCGCTTTTCTCGTCACCCACCTCGGCATCATCACCTTGCTCGCTGGCTCGCTCATCGGGCGCATCTGGGGAATCGAAGGGACGATGACCCTGTTCAAGGGTGAACCACCGACGAGCCGCCTGTTGACCGACGAACATCAGCTTCGCGTTTCCGACGCGGACGGCATCGTGAAAGGCTACAACGCCGAGTTTCTCCATCATCCGCCCACCGCGGCGAAACCGCGTGACCTCGGCCCGCTCGCCCAGGGCGCGCGCCTCGCCTTCGTCGGTTACGCCGATGAAATCGACGCTAAACTCGCCCCGCAACCGCTGGGCGAAGGCGGACTGCCCGCGTTGCATTTCCAGATCAAGACCGCGCTCATGAGTCAGCAGCTCGAAAGCTGGCTCCTGGCCGACGATCCGCAAAACAACCAGTTCGCCATGGGCCTGGCGAAGATCGAGTTGAAACAGGGGCGCGCGAACATCTCAGCGAAAACGCCCACAGCCGCGCCTGCGTCCGGCGAAACGGATCTCGAGGAATCGATCTTTGCTTTTGCCAAGGCGCCCGAAAACCAGATCAGTCACGTGGCCAAAGGCGGGAGCACGGGCGCGAAGGTTTCGCTCTCGCCGCCCACGGGGAATGACAAAGGCACGCTGACGATTTCGCTCGGCGGCAAAGCGCAGATGATCGATGTCGCCTCAAATCTTGAAAGGGATGTCGCGATCGAGCGTTCGCCCTTCACTGCGCGGATTGAAAATTATTGGCCCGACTTTCGCATCGCCGATGGCAAACCCGGCACGGCCAGTGATGCGCCGAACAATCCCGCGCTCGTTGTCACCTTGCGCGGACGCGGCGTTCCCGTTGCCGCCGAAAATGCCGGGCACGGAATCGAGCGCAATCCGACCACCGGCGCGCCGTTGCTCAACGCCGAGAGCGCCACGCAAAATCATCTGACCCTTTTCCTCGCCGCCGACGGCGTCGTCACTTACGAACTGAAATCGCGCAAGCTCGGTGACTCCTCCGGCACGCTCGCACTCAACCAGCCCCTCGTTACCGGCTGGGCCGATTGGCAGCTCGTCGTCGACCAGACAATGCCGCACGCCCAGCGCTGGATGGATTTCTCGCCCGTCACTTCGGTCACGGCCGCCCCGACCGCCGGCGACAAACCCGATGGCGTCCGGGTCCGGGTCGAGCAGAATGGCAAAACGATCGAGCAATGGATTCCGGCCGGCTGGGAAATTAACATTCCCACCTCGCCGCAGCCGATTCGCCTCGCCTACGGTTGGCGCGCGATCCCACTCCCGATCGCGATCGAGCTCCGCGAGTTCGAAGTCACCCGCAACGAAGGGAGCGACGCGCCCGCCGGCTTCAAGAGCACCCTTGGCCTCGCGGGCGTCGACGGCCGTTCCGCCACCGGCCAATGCTGGATGAATAATCCCTTCAGTTTTCCGAACGACTGGTGGCGCACCTGGACCGGCCTCACTTACAAGATTTCGCAGGCTTCGTGGAATCCGGAGAACTTGAACCAAAGCACCATCCAGATCCTGCGCGATCCGGGCTGGTCGCTGAAATGGATCGGCTCGCTCCTCATCGTCACCGGAGTCTTCCTCATGTTCTACGTGAAAAAATTCCGGCGCGCCTCTTCCGCCAAATCGACCTCCGCGTCCGTCGTTCCGCGCAAGCCGAGCGAGCCGGCGGTTGCCTAATCGACGTTAGATGACGCGCGAGAACTGGGAGCGACTGCGGAACCTGTCGCTCTTCAAACTCTGGGTGACCGATCGCCAGCTTCGCCGCCGTCTCTGGCCCCTGGCCTTTGTCATCGCGATAATTCTCTTCGTCCTTACCGCGGTGCTTATTCTCGCTCGTTAGGTCGACCGCTCTGTTGCCTCCATTTTTCCCCGTCGCCGCGCGGTCATCGGAGGCCGGACTATTCTCACCCGCCGGGGACGGCCTGGTCTTTCTGGTTCTTGTTCTTCGCCCAGACGTGAAAGGTGTAGGTGAAGACAACATAGAGCTTGATTCGCTCCGGGTGGTAGTTCGAGAAATAGATTGCCGGGTTGGTCTGGAAATCTGGGGTGATGTTCCAGGTAAAGCCCAGGGTCGAGGAGTTCTCGCGCCCGCTCTGGAAATCGACCTGCACCCGCCACTCCTTGTTGAAGTCGTGCGCGTAACCGAGGATCGCTTCGTTCTTGTATCCGGCGTGGATTGCCCCCGCAATCAGCTTGTCATGTTCGGTGTAGTAACCGCCTTCGAGGTAAGGCTGCGGGTCGACATGTTGCCGTGGCGACCAGTTAATAAATCCGATCGAAAGCAGGATCGGCTCCTTGCGCAGAATCCCGAACTCGGTCCCGATGATTTCCTCATTCGGCTTGAACCCCTGAAAGACCGCCACCTCCGCCCAGCTCGTCAATCCCAACTCCGCCTGCACCTGATAAGGATTCGCGATTCGCCCATCCTGGAATTGCGCACTGATCGAGAGATCGCCCTCCGGCTGCAGGTCCGGCGTCACGATCTGGCTCAAACCCTTCGTCGTCGCCTCCATCGACGAAAGGCCAGGGAGCGCGCACAGGAACAACACCGCAAATCTCTTCATCCCGCAAGGCTGCACAAAAGAAAACATCAAGGGCGAGCTAATTTCGTCCCATCCTGGAGGACGCGAGCAGCCACCGTCCTTTCGGGAAGAAACAACCCCATCCGAGCGCCCGAGTTTGGCGTTACCCGAAAGAATGTTCGCATTTAATTATCAGATTTCTTACAAAGCTCGTTCGGCGCTCCGGATCATGGCTGACAACGAACCTTGGACTTGTAAGAGCACTGATGCGCTGACGTCGACGCTTTCCTCTTCGGAAAGCGCCCCCGACTTCAAAGAATGAGGGACGCCAAAAGGATGAAATAAACGAAGAGGAGATTGATCGATGATCGCACGACTGATGGGTTTGAAAACGATTACTCCCGCGGAGCTGTCGCAACTGGTTGATGATAAGCGGGCGACGGTAATGGACGTGAATTCGCGCGCGAGCTGGAACGAGGCGCATGTCCCCGGCGCGCGGAATCTTGATCCGGCAGCCTTCGGCGAAGGGGATTTGCCCGCGGATCAGAAGTCGATGCTTGTCTTCTACTGTTCGAATCCGTTTTGCAGCAAGGCGCCGAACGCTGCCCGCCGCGCGGGAAAAATGGGATACGGGGACGTGCGAGTGATGTCGGCTGGGATAAGCGGTTGGATCAAACAGAAACTTCCGACCGAGCGAGGAGCGTAATCGCCAATGCATCGAGGGGCCTGTCTCTGCGGCGCGGTTACCTTCGAGGTTGCCGGTGAACTCCCGCCGCCCGATGCCTGCCATTGCGAAGATTGCCGGAAGTTTTCCGGGCACTTCTTTGTCTCGACTGATTTGCCGCGCGCGGCGGTGACAATCCGCGGCGCCGAGAAGGTAACCTGGTTCCAGCTTGACGACCGGGTGCGCCGGGGCTTCTGCTCGGTCTGTGGCTCGAGTCTCTTCTGGGATCCGATCAACAAGGATTTCACCGCCATTGCCATGGGCGCGATCGACCCGCCGACCGGGACGCAGATCAAGATGCATATCTTCGTTTCCGAGAAAGGCGACTACTACGAAATCGCCGATGGCTTGCCGCGGAACCAGCACTAACGCGCTCAACTGCATGATCTGACCATGCTAACGACTAACTTACCGAGGAGTCGTTAGGGTAAAGTTCGATCTCACATGACGATCAGTTATCTAAACGAGCATCCAGAATTTATCCCGCAGCTGGCGGAGTGGCTGTTCGCACAATGGGGAGGGATGCTAAGCGAGAAAGGAATCGAGCCTCGTGTTCGGAAACTCCAGGGGCATCTAAGTGAGGATAAGCTGGCGATTGCGTGGGTCGCGCACGAGAATGGAGAGCCGCTCGGGACGGCTGCGCTGCGCGCGCACGATTTGGAGGAACGCAACGATCTTACACCCTGGCTGGGTGGAGTCTTGGTCGCGTCGCATTTTCGCAGACGCGGGATCGGAGAAGCGCTCTGCACCACAGTCGAAGAAGCCGCGCGAGCGCGCGGGATCGAAAAGCTCTACTTGTTCACCTGATCGCGAGGCGTGGTATGCCCGGATGGGCTGGAAGGTCCTTGAGCGTTACGTCTGGCAGGACTTACCGATTGTCATCATGGATAAGAATTTAGCGCCGGGTGACTAGGTGAATCGACCCCTTCTTATCCGACTCGCGCCTCTTCGTTGGCGCACCGCTTTATATCATCGGATCTACCGTTCGCAGCGCGAGAGGTGGAAGGCGCTCTACTCGGGCGCGTCGCTTCATTTCGCGCCGGGCGTACGGCTGGATCTTTGGCCTAGTGACGAAGGTCACTCGAACATCGCCTTCACTGGCTTTTACGAACTCGATTTCAGCGAGCAAGTCGTCCGACTCGCGGCGGCTGGAGGCTTGATCGTGGATGTAGGAGCGAACTACGGTTACTTCAGTCTGCTTTGGGCCTCGGTCTCCCGAGACAATCGGGTTATCGCCTTCGAGGCTTCGCCCCGTAATCACGAGGCGCTCCGTCGCAACGTCGCCCGAAATAATCTCGAGTCGCAGATTACGGTTCGGCAGGTCGCGCTCGGTCGCGACAGCGGAACGATGCCATTCTCGCTCGGAATCTCCGAACAAACAGGCTGGGGTGGACTAGCTCTCGATCGCTCGGTCGACACGGTGGAAGTGCCGGTCTTGACCTTGGATGAGACTCTGGCCGGTGCGGGTATGGTTGATCTGCTCAAGGTCGACGTGGAAGGGGCGGATACCTGGGTCCTGCTCGGGGCGAAAACTCCTGGAAGCGAGGCGGATCAGGCAAATCTACTTCGAACAGAACAAGGAGAGGATGGAGCTACTTGGAATCGGAAAGGAAGAAGCATCGGAGTTCCTTCGAGCAGTTGGATACAAGGTCGAGCCGCTGGATGATCCGGAGTCCGCAATCGTGCAATATTACGCGGCGCCCGCCTCCTAACGAGATGACCTGTGCGCTACTTCTTTCGCGCGAAATGCAGGCCGTCCGCGACCGGAAGGAGAACTGATTCGACCCGCGGATCGGCGGCCAGTTTCCGGTTTAGCTGGTCGAGGGCAATCCCGTCCGGATGGGTGATCGGTTGCTCGATGACACGCCCATCCCAGACCATGTTATCGAAGATGAAAAGGCCATTCGTTTTCATTTTCGGCAGGAGTAGTTCAAAATAAGTGTCGTAGCCGGGCTTGTTGGCATCGATAAAGGCGAGATCGATCGGCTCGCTCGACTGCCAGCGCGGCAGTTCTTCGGCGGCATCGCCGAGTCTGAGTTCGATCTTGTGCGTCAAACCTTCACGCTCCCAGTAACGTCGTGCGATCCCGCTCCACTCCGCGCTACGATCGAAACAGGTGAGCTTTCCTTCATCACCTAGACCGCGGGCGAGACAGATCGCGCTGTAGCCGGTAAAAGTCCCCACTTCCACCGCTGACCGGACGTCCAGCAGGCGGGCGAGAAGGGTGAGGAAGCTTCCTTGCTCACGACTGATCAACATCACGGCGATGTCGCCGAGCGCTTCAGTTTCCTTCCGAAGTTCCTCCAGCAAAGGATCGTCGCTGCGCGTGCGCTGGCGAACGACGTAATCGTAGAGCGCGTCGTTGAGAACGACATATTTAGGCGCGGTTCCTGAACTCACAGGGCAGTTTCATGGTTCTGACATAAAGTGGCAACTTTCTCTGTTCCCGAGAATGATCTCCGGGTCGGCGACGAGCTGGTCGTGAATGATCGAAGAGAGTCAGCTATCATTAGAACATGACGACCGAAATTCGTTTCCTCGCCGCGAGTATCATCCTCGGGATAGTCCATCTGGTGGTGGATTCGCATCTGATCAGTTTTCAATATGGGTATCGCTGGACCGCAAGCAGTCGCGATACGCCCGTCCCCCCGCTAAGCGGTTTGGCGAGCCGGGTCGATCAGGCCTACACCAACTTCATGGAGACATTTCCGTTTTTTGCCGCGGCTCTCCTCGCTGCGCACTTCGCCGGGCGTGATGGTGCGCTGACGTGGTGGGGCGCGCAATTCTACTTCTGGGGGCGGCTGGGATATGTCCTCGCCGCGGCGGCCGGGATTGGTTTGGTGCGGTCGGTTTTATTTTTTAACATCGCCACGCTCGGGATCGTTCTCTTCATCATCGCCTTGCTGCGCTGAGCCGTTAGGCTGGCTCAGACTCACTAATCGCCGACGCGTTTGCCTTTTTGATCGCGGAACCTTCTGGCGCTAGATAGACGCGATGCAGAAGCGGCAAGCGGCGGTCATTTTCGTGCTCGTTACGGTCACGCTCGACATGCTGGCGGTCGGCTTGATCGTGCCGGTGCTACCGAAGTTGATTCTCGATTTTCTCGGCGGAGAAATGAAGAGCGCGGCCGACTGGAACGGGGTCTTCGGCACCGTCTTTGCCTTCATGCAGTTTTTCTTCTCGCCGCTGTTGGGCGTGTTGTCGGATCGATTCGGCCGGCGGCCCGTCATTCTGCTTTCGAATCTTGGGCTCGGTCTGGATTACATCGTAATGGCGCTGGCGCCGAGCCTGAGCTGGCTCCTCCTCGGTCGCCTTATTTCCGGCATTACTTCCGCGAGTATTCCAACGGCGATGGCTTACATCGCCGATGTAACTCCGAAGGAGAAACGTGCCGGCGCCTTCGGCATGATCGGGGTGGCGTTTGGAATCGGATTTGTGCTGGGGCCGATGGTCGGCGGATTGCTGGGCGAAATCAGCAGCCGATTGCCGTTCTGGGTGGCGGCGGGATTCAGTCTCGCAAACTGGTGCTGGGGCTACTTTTTCATTCCGGAATCGCTCCCGGCCGATCGACGTTCACCGTTCACCTTGCGACGGGCCAACCCGATCGGTTCACTCGTTTTGCTCCGCTCACATCCCGAACTGTGGCAGCTGGCGACGGTGCAATTTCTCGCCTACATCGCGCACAACGTCTTCAGCATCTGGGCGCTCTACGCGATTTATCGCTACCATTGGACGCAGGGCATGGTCGGGCTGTCATTGGCGGTGGTAGGTGTTTGCACCGCGGCGATTGCGGGTGGGATGACCGGGCGAATGGTGAAACGGTTCGGCGAACGGCGCACATTATACATAGGACAGTTTTTCGGCGCGGTCGGAATGGCGCTGGCCGGGTGGGCGCGGACGGGTGCGGTTTATCTCGCGTCGATCCCGGTGATTTCGATCTGGAATATTTCCATGCCCGCGGCCCAAGGAATGATGACGCGACGGGTGAGCGAGCGCGAACAGGGCGAACTCCAGGGGGCGATCGGCAGCGTGCGTTCGCTCGGTTTTGTTATCGGTCCAGGACTGTTTTCGTGGACGTTTGCGTTTTTCATCAACCCGGCGCGCGGTTGGAATTGGCCGGGTGCGCCCTTCTATCTCGCGGCGGCGCTGCTTTTGACCGCGTGCGTGCTGGCCACCCGGGTCCGGAAAACTCCGGAAATCTCCGCCGGAACCGAAGTGCCGTCGGAATTGATCGCGACGGAGGGGATCGCCGCGACGATGCCGGAGAAATCGGCTTAAGGTCGGGAATTGAAATCGCGCGGACTCGTCCTACCTTTCGTGGTGCTTCGATTTCTTTTCGCGCTGCTGATTCCGGCGCTCGCGGCCTTGACCGCGCCCCGCCCGGTCGAAGCGGCGATGACTTCCGAAATGAAATGCTGCGCGCACCTGAGCGCGGAACATCATTGCGCCGGAGAAAAAGCGCCCGCGAAATCGCAGGACGACAATTCCTGTTGTAATTCCTGCGCGCTGGGCCTGGCCTTTCTTTTGGTCCCGCCCGCGCACTTCGTTTATCCGCCACGGCAGACTGAGGAATTTCGGCTTTGATCATGACTGGCACGACACGTTTTGATGCGCCGCCCGTCCCGCCGCCGCGCGCCTAGTTTCCGTTAACGGCAACGGCTCGCCTTCATTCCGGGGGCGAGAGGCAACTCAACTCAACAGGAGGACTCGAAATGAAGTACCTTTTATTGACGATTGCGGCGATGGCGTTGATCGGCAGGAGCAGGCTGAGCACAATTTCCTCATGAAACGGTGTCTGATTTTATTTTTGGTCGCGCTCTTTGGGTGCGCCGGCCCTGTGCTTGATGCGCAAACGCCTTCGCCGACGAAGGCGGCGGCGAAAGTCGCGCCGAAATTTACCTGCGTGATGCATCCGGAGGTGGTGATCGATCATCCGGGAAAATGTCCGAAGTGCGGAATGGAACTTGTTCCAAGAACGGAGGAAAAAAAGGAATCCTCGCCGTCCCCGCCCAAGAGGGATTCCGGGATGGCCCATTCCGGACACATGTCGATGAGCAATGGAATGATGAATCATTCCATGACGATGAGGTCGTCGATCAATCTCGCCGATCCGATGTCGCGCGAAGGCTCCGGTACAAGCTGGCTCCCGGAATCGACGCCCATGTATGGCCGCATGTGGATGTTCGGCAACGACACGCTGATGCTGCACGGCGCGGCTTTTCCGCGCTACACCTACGCCAGCACGCAGCGCGGCGACGATCGAATCGACGCGCCGAACTGGATCATGGCGATGTATTCGCATCCGCTCAGTGACAGCGCGCAGCTCGGCTTGCGCGTGATGATGAGCCTCGATTTTCTGACGGAAGGCGGACGCGGGTATCCGCTGCTTTATCAATCGGGTGAATCGTGGCGCGGGCAGCCGTTGCATGATCGCCAGCATCCGCACGATTTGTTCAGCGAGTTGTCACTGACCTATTCGCAAAAATTAACGAACGATATTTCGGCGTTCCTCTATTTCGGGTATCCGGGTGAACCTGCGCTCGGTCCGCCCGCGTTCATGCATCGACTTTCGGCGATGGACGATCCGGACGCGCCGATTGCGCATCACTGGCAGGATTCCACGCACATCACCTTCGGCGTCCTCACCGGCGGCCTGCAATGGCGCGATTTCAAAATCGAAGGCAGCGTCTTCAACGGCCGCGAGCCGGACGAAACTCGCTACGATTTCGATCAACCGCGGTTCGATTCCGCGAGCGGACGGTTGTCGTGGAATCCGACGCCGAATCTGGCGCTGCAGGTTTCGCACGGTTACCAAAAAGAACCGGAAGCGCTGGAACCGGGGGTGAGCCGTCATCGCACGACCGCATCCGCAATCTACAACCTCCCGCTCGGTCCGGATGCGAACTGGGCTTCGAGTTTTGTCTGGGGACAGAACAACACCACCGGCGAAGGAAAAACGCAGTCGTTTTTGCTCGAGTCCGATTATCAGCGCGGGCGCGATACTGTTTACACGCGGCTGGAATACGTGGAGAAATCGGGACCCGAGCTGGTGCTCAATGAAAACGATCTGTCGAACATTTATCCGATTTACTCGGCTTCCCTCGGTTACGTTCACGACTTCAGCCACGGCGCCGGTCTCGACCTCGGGCTCGGCGGCCAATTTACCGTCAGTCATCGGCCCGATTCGCTCGATAAATATTACGGCGATGATCTTGGCTACGGTTGGCAGGTTTTTCTGCGGATCCGGCCCTCGCGTCACGGCGCCGAAATGAAAATGGATCCCGACATGGCGAGGTCGAAATGAACGCTGTGCTCGACAGTTTGTATCACGCAATCACGCCGCCGAAGCTGATCCCGCTCGCCCAAAGGTGGCTCGCCAGCGGAATGTTGCCGACCGAGCAAACGAACGAAAGAATCGCAATGATCGTGGATTTGCGGAATTTTTTTCGTCGCGATGGTTTCCGCCGGGATCATCGTCGATCTTCTCTTTCGCGTTTGGGGTTTGATTCCAAGCGGGCCAAGGCCGCCGAGTGCGGTCGCGCACGAAATGATTCACTGGAACTATACCAGCGTGCTCGACCTGATCGCGGCCGTAGTTTCCCTCGCCTTCATCGTTACCTATCTGCGCACGCGAGGAGATAGTCGCCCTACGCATCAACACTGAAATTTGCGGGCTGCGGGAGCGAGGCCAAGATTGCGCCGATGAATGAAATCGACATCGCGGGAGCGAGGGCGGCATTCCAGCGGGAGGGCTTCCTGGCGCTGCCCGGTTATTTTTCGGCGAACGAAATCGATCGGGTGGACGCATCGGCGCAGGAAGTGATGCGGACGCGCGGAACGGAAATCGTGATCGACGATTTGCAAAACGGCGAGCGCACCTTTTATGCCTTTGCCGCGGACGAGGGCCGCGAGCGTTTCAAGATGAACGATCTTTATCTGGTCGTGCCGGAAGTGCGCGAACTGGCGCTGCAGGAAAATTTAGCGCGTTTGCTGCGCGAACTTCTCGCGGGGGAGGCGCCGGTTTTATGCAATTCGCTCACGCTGAAATACGGAACGAGCCAGCCCATGCACATCGATTCTCTTTTCATGACGCCGCTGACGCCACGCCATCTCATTGCGACCTGGATCGCGTTTGAAGATGTTCATCCCGCGGCCGGCCCGCTTGGTTATTTTCCCGGCAGCCAGGATATTCCGCTGCACCGTTTTCGCGACGGCACGCATCACGCCTCGAACGAAGAAATGCCGGCGTGGCACGAATACATCGAGGCGGAGGTTCAGGAGCGAAAATTAGAGAAGAAAACATTTCTCGCACGGAAGGGTGACGTGTTCGTCTGGCACTCCGATTTGTTGCACGGGGGCGAGCCGGTCCTCGATCCCGTGCGCACGCGGCGATCGCTGGTCTGTCATTACTTTACCGAGAGCGACGCGCGCAAACTTTCCCCGTCAGATCAACTGGAACCGCTCCATGCGGGCTATTGGTGGCGCCGCGAGCCGCAAGGTGTGCACGCAGCGCCGGAACGATTCGATGCGAACCATCCATTTCCGGAAGAAAATTATCTGCGACGATACTCGGATCTGCGGGACGCCCTGGCGCGCGGGATTATCTCCTCGGGTTTCGACCATTACCAACGCCATGGCTATGGCGAAGGCCGTCTGGCCTAGGTCGCCGCTTCCCTGCGCGCTTGTCACCAGCGCGCGAAGGGGCAAGATAAACCCCGGCATGCCGCGATTACCGAAGCAAAATTTTCACGACATCGAGCGCATCATCGAATTCGACTTCGTGCGTGCGACGGAAGCGGCGGCGCTCAATTCCTTGAAATGGCTCGGCCGGGGCGACAAGGAAGCGGCCGATGCGGCGGCGAGCGATGCCATTCGCGGCATGTTCGATTTGATGAACATCTGCGGCGAGGTCGTGATCGGCGAGGGGATTAAGGATAACGCGCCGGGTATTTTCAAAGGCGAACAGCTCGGCACGTGGCGGCCGGGGACGCCGCAGTTCGATATCGCGCTCGACCCGATCGACGGGACAACAAATATTTCCAAAGGCGCGCCGAATTCGATCAGTTGTATCGCGGCCGCCACGCCGGAAGAAGGCGTGAAGGTGGCATTGCGCGACGTGCCTTCGTTTTACATGACGAAACTGTCGTTCGGGCCGCGTGTGATCCAACACATGCAGCGGAACGGCGCGAAATTGAGTCTGGAAGCGCCGATGGCGGAAACGCTCGGGACGGTCGCGCGCGCGGTAGAAAAGCGGGTGCAGGATTTGGTTGTGATGATGCTGGACCGTCCCCGCCATCAGGAAATGGTGGAACAGATTCGCCGCGCGGGCGCGTCGTTGCGCATGATCGGTGACGGAGATATCGCAGCGGCGATGGCGCCCGCCCTTCCTGATAGCGGCGTCGATCTTTATCTCGGAATCGGCGGTTCGCCCGAGGCAGTCCTGGCGGCAGCGGGAATCAAATGTTTGGGCGGCGACATGCTTTGCCAGATGTGGCCGCGCGATGACAAGGAGCGGGAGAGCCTTCTGCAGGAAGTGAGCGAAGATGAGATCTCGCGCATTTTTACCGCGGACGATTTGGCGAACGGAAAGAACATCGTCTTTTGCGCGACAGGTATCAGCGACAGCGCGCTGTTGCGCGGTGTGCGCTCGCAGGGCGCCTCCATCGCGATAACGCATTCCATTTTAATGCGGGCGAAGAGCCGCACGGTGCGATTTATCCGCGCCACCCACGACCTCTCGGAAAAAACGATCCGGCTGCGTTCGACCAACCGCGAGGCGCGAATCTGATCGACAGGCGAAAAATTTCCGTGGAAACTCAGAACCTTTATTTCCCTTTATGAGACAAGTACCAAAAACAGAACTCTCGCCGGATAACGGCTGCGTCATCGACACGAAATGGAAAGCGGGACCGCTGAGCTATCATGCCTGCGCGGCCCAGCCCGAAGGCGCCCACAAGAAGGGCCTGGCGGGAAATCTTCGCCTGCCCGAGGTCGTGATTTACGATCACATCGGATTCAAAGGCGCTTACGCCCGGACCAATCTCAGCTTTCATTTTCTCGGTGATTTTTGGAACGATCGTATCAGTTCACTCATCATTGTCTCGGGCGTTTGGCGATTTTATCGCGACGAATATTACAAGGGCGATCACTGGGATCTCGGTCCCGGTTTCTACGAATGCTTCTTCACCCACGCGGGGCCGGACGATGTCGTCAGTTCTTTCCAGGCGATTGAATTGACCTAGCTTTCCGCGAGCTGCACCGCTTCCTCGGCGCAGCCCCAGGAAAGCGTGAAGCCAGAGCCGCCGTGGCCGTAGTTGTGAATGACAACGCGGCCATCCGGAAGTAGTTCGCGTTCCACGCGCACGCCGCTGCGGCGGAAGGGCCGTAATCCGACACGCACTTCCAAGAGCCGGGGCGACGCCACGCCAAGAACGCGGCAACATTCCGCCACAATCTCTTCCGTCTCGCGCAAATTCACCGCGCGCTCTTCGCTGATATCGTTCGTTCCGCCAAAGACGACGTCCTGCGAACGCGGAAAGGCGTAACAGAGCGGCGAATCGTCGCAAACGATGGCGTAGGCGAGGTCGAACTTTTCGACGAGAGCAATCTGGCCGCGGTGAGGTTCGAGCGCAGGGTCGGGAACGAGGTCGCGCGCGCCAATGCCAGCGCAATTAATGATGAGAGAGAATTCCGGCGGTACATCCGAGCACTGGTCGAAGTGAATACCGGCGCGAATCTCACCGCCTGCGGCGAGAAACCGGCCTCGAAGATAGTTCAGATAAATTCCCGTATCGATCATTGGCACAGACATCGAAAAACCGGCGCCGAACATCGCAGGAAGTTCACCCCGCAATCGCGCCCCCAGCTCACTCGCCCAC
>JBBSEO010000010.1:0-20768 GCA_038239645.1 Chthoniobacterales bacterium
AGCCGCCGCCCGAGGGTCTGGACGAATTGTTGCGCTGTCGCCAGATTTTCCGTCGGCGAAACCGGTTCGAGTTCAAATCGAAATGTCCCCCACGCGCGACCGAGGTTGACCGTCTCGTTCTGGTGGCCGTTGCGGTTTGTTTGCCGGTCAAGATGCAGCGCGATGATGCCAGCCTTCGCGCCGGTCTCATCATTCCAGCGCACGCACGCGGCGCCGTTGTCCGACGCGCGGGAGGCGCTTGTTCCTTCGTCTTCGCGATTGCTCAGCACCAGCACGACGTCGGCCGGATCGCGCTTCAGTTCCGATCGCACGACGTCTTCGGCATTCGGCCCGCAGCCGCGAGCATCGAGAAATGAGATAATGCCGCGACCGGCGACTTCGATCTCCTGCCAGCGATTGACCTCAAACAAAATATCGTGGGCACGCCGGTCGACGGTGCCGTTAAAGATCAGGCTCACAATCTGGGGCAGCGGCAAATCGTCCGCCCCGGCGAGGAGGAGACGCGGCGGACGTTGTTGCAGAAAAAGTTCCTTTAGCGGAGTCAGCTCGTGCAGGACCGGTTTTTGAATCGCGTCCGGCAGCCGGTGCAGGATTCCCTCCAACCGCTCGACCACATGAAGTAATGCGTGTCTGTTCACCGTGGCTCAATCACTCGCGGTTTGGGGATGATTGCAAGACGCGGAAAACGTTTTGTCCACGCCCTCCACCGCGTTTATAGAACGGCATGGCTCTGAATCTCGAAGCTCTTTCTCGCGCCGCGAACGAGGCGCGCGGCCTCGCCATGGACGCAGTCGAAACCTCGCAATCCGGTCATCTCGGCCTTCCGCTCGGCTGCGCGGAGATGGGCGCCGTCCTTTACGGCCATTTGCTCCGGCACAACCCGGACAAACCGCGCTGGATTAATCGCGACTACTTTGTTCTCAGCGCGGGCCACGGCAGCATGTTTCTTTACGCCTGGCTGAACATCAGCGGTTACGACGTTTCCATCGGCGACATCAAAAAATTCCGGCAGCTCCATTCCAAAACGCCGGGGCACCCGGAGTTTTTCGAGACGCCTGGCGTCGAGTGCACCACCGGCCCGCTCGGTCAGGGTGTGGGGAACGCGGTTGGCCTGGCCATGGCGGCAAAGATGGCCGCGGCACATTACAACACCGACGAGCATCGCATTTTCAACCAGAACATTTTCTGTCTCGCCGGCGACGGTTGTTTGCAGGAAGGGGTCAGCTCCGAAGCCAGCGCTTTCGCCGGCCATTTCGGCCTCGATAACCTCATTCTTCTCTACGACGACAACGCGATCACGCTAGATGCCATGGCGGTGCAGACGCAAAGCGAGGATACGCGCCAGCGCTATGAGGCTTACGGCTTCGATGTTCAGGAAATTCAGGGCGACGACATGGGGGCTTTCCTCGCCGCCTGCCGCATCGCGAAAGAGCGCAAGAACAGCAAACCGCAATTCATCATGTGCCACACCCTGGTCGGAAAGGGGATACCGGAAGTCGCCGGCACCGCGAAAGCTCATGGCGAAGCGGGGGCCAAATTCGTCGATGCCGATCGTCTCAAACTCGGACTGCCGGAAGAGCATTATTTTGTTTCGAAGGAAACGCGGGAGTTTTTCGGCGAACACAAGAATGAACTGCAGGGCGCGTTCGACGACTGGGAAAAAACCTTCAACGCTTGGCGCGAAAAGAATCCCGACAAAGCGAAACAGCTCGAGGACGCTCTCGAGAAAAAAGTCCCGGGCGATCTCCTAACAAAAATTGAGCCGTTCCCGAAAGATGCCAAGCTCGCCACCCGAAAGGCCGGCCAGGCCGCCCTTCAGCCGATCGCAAAGGAAATGCCGAACCTCATCGGTGGCAGCGCCGATCTTTACGGTTCCACCTTGAATTACATCGAGGGCGGGGGCGATTTTACCCGCAACACTCCCGGCGGCCGCAACATCCGCTTTGGCATCCGCGAGCATGGCATGGCCGCGATCATGAATGGCGTCGCTTGTCACGGCGTCTTTCGCGCCAGCGGCGCGACTTTCTTGGTCTTCTCCGATTATGCGCGCCCATCGATTCGCCTCGCCGCGCTGGCCCGCCTGCCCAATCTTTATATTTTTACCCACGATTCCATCGGCGTGGGCGAAGACGGCCCGACTCATCAGCCGATCGAAACGGTCAGCGCCCTCCGCCTCATTCGCCATCTCGATGTCATTCGTCCGGCCGATCCCGAGGAGACCGCTGGCGCTTTCGTCGCGGCGATGGAACGAATCGACGGTCCCACGCTCTTATCGCTCACGCGCCAGACCGTTCCGATGCTCAACGACATTCCGATCGAGACGCGACGCGAAGGGGTTCGCCGCGGCGCCTACATCGCGAAGAAAGAAACCGGTAAATTGCAGCGCATTATCTTGAGTTGCGGCAGCGAACTGCAGCACGCCATGGTTGCCGCGAAAAAGCTTGGCCGGAGCACCCGGGTTGTATCGGTGCCGTGCATGGAACGCTTCAACCGCGAGAGCGAAGAGTACCGCGAGGAAATTTTGCCGACGTCCTGCCGAAAGCGCGTTGCGATCGAAGCCGGCGTTCCCGAGCTTTGGTATCAATACGTTGGGCTGGACGGCAAGGTGATCGGCCTGCATCGCTTCGGGCTGAGCGGGCCCGGCCCCGAAGTGATGAAAGAATTCGGCATCGACGCCGAGCACGTGGTCGAAGCCGCGCGCTCCTTGTAGCAGCGGTCTCTGACCGTCGAAAATTCCGGTTTAATTCGGCTCCGAAGTTTCGCGGGCGCGATCTTCGAAGCGGGTGAATTCTTTCAGGAAGGTTAACGGAATTTCGCCGATGGGGCCGTTGCGCTGCTTCGCGATGATGAGTTCGGCTTTTCCTTCCAATTCTTCGCGCTCTTCCTCCGTGTCCGCATAATATTCTTCGCGAATCAAGAGCGCGACCACATCGGCGTCCTGCTCAATCGAGCCGGACTCACGCAAATCCGACAGACGCGGCCGACCCTTGCCGCTGCCGGTCCGGTTTTCGGGATTACGATTCAACTGCGCGACGACGATCACCGGAATGTTCAGCTCTTTCGCCAGGCCTTTAATTCCAGACGAGATTTCGGAAATTTCCAACTGACGATTGTCCTGCGCGCGCCGCGTTGTCGAGCGCAGCAGTTGCAGGTAGTCGATCACGATCAACCCGATATTCTCGCGCGCTTTCAACCGGCGCGCCTTGGCCCGTAACTCCAGGACGGGCAGGGCGGCAGTGTCGTCGATGAAAAGAGGCGCCTCGGCCAACTTCGAGGCGGCGTAGGTCAGCTTCGAGAAATCGGATTCCTGAAGGAAGCCGTCGCGCGCGCGAGTCAGGTTCACGCGAGCGCGCGAACAGAGCATGCGTTGCACGAGCTGGCCGCTGCTCATTTCCAGACTAAAAACGGCGACAGGAATTCGCTTCTCGGTCGCAACGTGTTCCGCGATATTCATCGCGAAGGCGGTCTTTCCCATGCTCGGTCGGGCCGCGACCACCACCATTTCGGCCGGGTGCAGACCACTCGTTAGCCGGTCGAATTCCTTGAAGCCCGTGCTGATCCCCGAGATCGATCCCTTGTTTTCGTAAAGTTTTTCGATCGTCTCGAGCGCACCCATGACGTGCTTCTTCATCGGCTCGATCTGTGCGCGCGCCTGTTGTTCGCCCACGGTGAAAACGTCCTGCTCGATCTCGTCCAGCAAACTGCTTACCTCGCCCTGTTCCTCGTAGGCGCGGCGCACGCCTTCGGTGCAGGTGGCGATGATCCGGCGGAGAACATATTTCTCGCGTACGATCTCAAGGTAGTAGTCAACATTCGCCGACGTCGGGACGAAGGTGAACAGGCTGGTGACGAATGAGGCGCCGCCGATGACCTCGAGCAAATTCTGATCGCGCAGGGTCTGCGTGAAGGTGATCAGGTCGATCGCCTGCGCGGCGTTCCATTGTTCGATCAGGACCCGATAAACGGTCTGGTGCGATGGAATGTAAAAATGGTCTTCGGAAATTTTAACGACGCACTCGGGAATGGTCTCGTTCGGCGAGAGCAGAATCGATCCGAGCACGCCCTGCTCCGCCTCGACGCTGTGAGGCGGCGCGCGGTGAACATCCTGCGAAGAGAAGCGAACAACTTTTTCTTCGCTTCGGGGCGCCGAACCTCGGCCCGCCCCAAAACCATTCGGAGCGTTCTTGCGAGGCTGCTCAGGACGGGGTCCTTGAGAGCTCGGCATTTATTTCCGTTTCTTTTCGAGTCGCGCTTTGCCTGCCTCGGCCGGAGCAGCAGCTTCGGTCTTGGCTTCTTCAGTTGATCTCACTTCAAAACGGAAATTCGCGGTTACGTCGTGGTGCAGTTTGATCGCAACCTCGTGTTCACCCGTGGTCTTAATCGGATGTTCGAGATGGATCTTGTGGCGATCGATCTCAATTCCGACTTCGTTTTTCAAACGCGTCACCAGATCCTGCGCGGTCACCGAACCAAAGGCTTTCCCGGTCTCGCCCGTTTCGAGTTTGAAAATGATGCGTGACTTGTTGATTCGCCGCGCCAGTTCCTCGGCCTCATTCAATTCCCGCGCCTCGCGTTCGGCGCGCTTCTTCTTCAGGTTATCGAGTTCGCGCAGCGACGATTTCGTCACTTCATAAGCCTTGCCGCTCGGCAGAAGATAATTTCGCGCATAGCCGCGGCGAACTTTTACGACATCCGCTTCGGCGCCGAGGCC
This sequence comes from Chthoniobacterales bacterium, assembly GCA_038239645.1. Classification (GTDB taxonomy): domain Bacteria; phylum Verrucomicrobiota; class Verrucomicrobiia; order Chthoniobacterales; family UBA10450; genus AV69. The sequence goes on from JBBSEO010000010.1 coordinate 4,712, forward strand.
GGGGACGTTTTCGGTTAAAATAATGTCGGTCGAAGGCATGATAAAATCCGCGCGAGAGGCAATTCGGCCGCGGCGGGGAGCGCAATTATAGGAGCAGAGCGGACGCTGTCAATTCGTGCCTCGGGCGGACCTCAGCGTGCCGTGTTTCGGCCCTGTTCCGCGCGTTCCCACCGAGCGTAAAATTAACGCTTGGCCATGAACGCTGCTTTTAATAAATCTCGGGTAAGGATCATTCCATGAAATATGCAATTATTCTTGCTGGTTTCGCCGTCCTCGCGTCATCGAATATTTCGCGCGCCGAGAATAGCTTCGTTTTAACCGACCTCGGAACCCTAGGGGGTGAGACCAGTACGGCTAATGGCGTCAACGCTGCCGGCGACGTTGTCGGTTTGGCCCAGACCGGTGACGGCTCCGCTCACGCGTTCGTCTTCCGTGACGGCAAAATGCAGGATTTGGGCACGCTCGGAGGTGCGGGCAGCGCTGCGATCACCAACGACCTCGGGAAATCCGCCGGCGTCGCGGACGTGACTGGGACCGCCGCACACGCTTTCGTTCAAAGCGACCAGGGCGTGACCGATCTCGGCACCTTGGGCGGCAATCAAAGCAGCGCTCTCGGCATCAATCGCTCCGGCCACGTCGTCGGATTCTCCACCGTGGCCGACGGGACGGCGCATGCTTTGGTGAATATCGATGGCCAGAATTACGATCTGAACACGCTGACTGATGTTGCGGCCGGCGGCTTCCGCGTCCTGACCGCCGCGAAGGCGGTGAACGATTCCATGGTCGTTGTGGGTGAAGGAATCTCGACCAGCGGCGCCAAGCACGCGTTTGTTCTCACGCCGGCGACGGTTGATGGCGGACGCTGGACGTGGGTGTGCAATGCCAGCCCGTGTGAGTCGGGAATCGACTATGGCGGGTGGGTTTGGATTCAAATCGACGGCTGGTGGTGGTGGGAGCCGCCCTGTGGTTGCTACAGGTGGCACGGTCCGCCCGGAACACCGCAGCCGCCTTGCCCGCCGCGCCCGCCGCGTTGCTGGCCTTTGCCTTTACCATGTCCCAAGCCTAATCCGTCGCCGACGCCATCGACCACTCCTCGGCGAACGCCACCGAATCAGACCCCGACCCCGCCGCGGCAGACGCCAACGTTCCCACCGAATCAAACGCCCACCCCATTCCGGCAGCCGACCCCCACGCCGACCATTCGCGTTTTTATTCCAGGAATTGAACCGAAACCCACGCCGACATTGCCGCCCGCGGTCGTTCGCACGCCGACGCCGGGGAATCCGAATATCAGAGGAATCAGCACGCCGACTGCGACGCCCAAGAGGGGAAGAAGCACCCAGGTGATCAAAGGGATCTCCACCCCGACAAAAAGTCGTCACACTCCCGCTCCGCCACGTCGAAAAGCCACGCCGACCCCGACTCCCGTTCAAATTCGCTAACGAAACTTAGCTTCGATGGGCTTTCGGTCGCAGCGGGATCCGCTGCGCGCTGTCCCGCGCAGCGGCTACATAACGCCGACGGCGCGCGAGATCAGCAGGATCATGATGCTCAATGAAATGGCAATTTGCAGCATCGCGAAAAATTTCGCCCAGCGGGCGAGCACCGGCGCATCCGTTGGTCCGAAGGTTGAGCTCTGGGTGAAGGCGATAAACAGATAGTCGCCGAAAGAGGGCCGCCAATGCGCGCAGGCGAACCGCGGGCGCTCGGTCTTCTCCATCTGCATCTGCGGAAAGAGAAAACTCTTACTGCCAAATTCCGCGCGCTCGTGCCGCATCGTCGGTCCACCGCCATCGAGACGCCAGTACCAGAGCGCGAAGACGAGCACATTTGAAATCCAAAGGGCGCCTCCCGATAGAAGCAGCGGCAGGGCGGCCTCGCGATGCGACGGCAGCGCGCGCACTAGAAAAACGACGGATGCGACCAGAGCGAAGGTAATGATCGTGCTGATGCAAACTCCGAGAATACGGTTGAGCGAACGCTTGCCCGCGCGATGCGTGACTACGGTCGGGACGAGCAAAATCAAAATCAGCGCCGGCAGCGCCCAAACCGGTCCGACCGTGAGCGCACGCGGCAGAGCGAAATAAATTCCGCCGACCGCCAGCAGCGCGAGCAGTGCCTGCCAGCGCGGCTCCGGTTTATCGACGTGTTTGGTTTCGTCCACGCGCTCTGCGAGCCGACTCACGCCTCAAACCATCCCGAGCTTCATCCGGCCAGCCTCGCTGATCATATTCTGATTCCACGGCGGATCCCAGACCAGTTGCACCTCAGCTTCATCCACGCCGTCGATCGTTAGAATCTTACTCTGGGCGTCGCTCGCGATCATCGGACCCATCCCGCAGCCCGGCGCGGTCAGGGTCATCTTCACGTCCACCCGCGTGGCGCCGTTCTCGCTCTTCGTCATGGTGCAATCGTAAACCAGGCCGAGATCGACGATGTTCACCGGGATTTCCGGATCGTAGCACTGCTTCAACTGGTTCCAGACATCCTCCTCGGAAACTTCCGCGGCTGCTCCGTTGCTGCTGGGCGCCGGCTGCGTCTCGCGCTTTTCCAATCCGATTGCATCCGCATCTTTTTCGTCCACCCGGGTTAATCCGAAATTTGTCGCGATGGTAAAGCTCCCACCGAGCGCCTGGGTGATCACTCCCGGAGTACCTTCCGGAATCGTGATCTTTGTTCCGATCGGAATTTGCACCGCTTCGATTTCGCGGCTCGTCGTGAATTCAGTGTTTTCGTGCATCACAAAATCGGGAGTCTTCGCCACAGATTAACACAGATTTTCAGAGATGAAGTCCCTCTCATCTCTGTTTCATCTGTGTTCATCGGTGGCTAAAACTACTTTGACGCTTCCTTTTCCGCCGATCTTCTCGAGCAGTGTCGGCGCCTGTGCCGTTACCGGCGCGGTTGTTCCCTCGAGCGCGTTCCGCAGCGCTCCTTCGACGAGTTGCGCGCAATGAATTTTCACCGGCGGCAATGCGCCGAGGGGCGCGGCCAGCTCCTCGCCTTTGAGCGATCGCGCTTCCTCTGCGCTTTTTCCTTTCAGTAATTCCGTCGCCACACTCGCCACCGCGATCGCCGTCTGGCAGCCGAACGATTGGAACGTCGCACGATCGATCACCTTCTTGCCGTTCTCGTCCTTGAATTTGATCCACATCCGCAGCATGTCGCCGCAGTCCGCGCTCCCCACCGTGCCGACCGCATCGGCATCCTTCATCTCGCCGAGGTTCTTCGGGTCGCGGATCGCTTCCGCAATTTTTGCCTCCAGATCGTCGCTCATGATTCCAAATGATAACGCGGCAACTTCGAATCGACTTCCTGGCTCCAGGCATCAATTCCGCCCCGCAACACTTTCGCGTGGGCGAAGCCATGTCCTTGAAAATAGGCGACGGCATCGAGCGCGCGATCGCCTTTGTGATCGTAGATCGCGAGCAAACTTTCCTTCGACCACTTGCCCATGATCTCGTTCGCCAACTCCTGGGTGAACAACTTGGCGCCGTCGATTTTCACCGCTTCGAATTCTTCTCGCGTCCGCACATCGAGGAGGTTGACCGCTCCATCGTCTTTGAGCGCATCCGCCAAATCTTTCGGCTCAATTTGCATCGCGCGTTCCACCGCATCCGCCGAAGCAATCTCGGCAATCACTTCTTCGACCGGAAGATTCTCATTTCGCGCACAGACCCCGGCCAGCGTCTCCTCTGGCGCAAATCCGCAGGCGCTGCATCCGCCGATATGATATTTCCGAAACATCGCGCGCTGCGCCCCAGGGAATTGCCGAAGCAATTCCGCCATCGTGATTTGCGGATCGATCGTCGTAAGCACTGCAATGAAAAATCGTATCGGGGTGAGAACGAAGTTACGCCATCCCCGCGCCGCGTCCAGACTCTCGGGTAGGGTAGGATTCCCCGAGGGGCCGAACCAGAAGAGGTAATGTTGGCCTTGCTGCAATTGCCAAATTCTAACTGGCGCGACTCATTGCTCACCCGTGGCGCGAACGTTTGGGTCGGACGAGAATCCGCCCCAAGCCGTCGTCGTGCAGCTCAATCTGACCGAGGAACAAAAAAGCGAACTCGCGCGATATTTGGCACCAGCAGACCCGTCGAAACCGTAGGCACCGCGCCAGGAGTCGAATCCGCCCTACCGCGGTGGTCGCTGCTCCAGCCACCAATCCCGGAATGAACGTAGTCGCGGCAGCGACTCGCGATCTTTCTGACGGTTGGTTGCGGCTTTGCTGGCGATGATGTCGTCTGGATGGCAAACGGGAAACCCTTCGATCTCCACCCTTCGCGCGTGAGCGTCCTCGAAACGCTCAATTCCATCCGGAGCAAAAACGATATCGAGGTCAAAGGGGCCATTTTTGAGTTGGACAAAATCTTTGCCGCGTTGGATTTCGGCCTCCTGAGATTCATTCAAGTCAAATCCAAGCTCACGCAGCGCGCGAGTTAGAGCCATGCCATTTTCCGCGCTCCGCTGTGGGAAAACGTCGGCATCCTGTGTCGTATCAGGAAAGCCGAGTAAGATTGCTCCCGACTTTCCCAGGAAAAGGTATCGGACCGCGTGTCGCGCAAAACAGTCGCGAATTTCTTCGGCCTGCCGATATTCAAATGCGGCCATAACCGAGCCAGGCAGGGAGATTTCGCTCGCACCACTCCCGATACTCTTTCGTGCTTTCCCACGAGCGATAAGGCGCATCGTCTAAAACCGGCTTATAAGTTTTGATAAAGGCGTAACGCATTCGCTGCGCCAGCGGTCGCTGCGCAGCGGCTTCGAATTCTTCGCGCCATTCCCGCGGAATTTCTTTGGCGGCATCCGCGTTCATCGCGCAGAAATTATCGGATTGCTCTGGAGTGGCGCAACCGTTCACGGCTGCGTTTCGGAGATCGCGAGCGAGGACGCTCGCGCCACTTTAAAAAGAGCCACTTCACAGCTGCGCCGGATTTTCCAGCAATTCGATCACGCGTTTCAACAAACGGCCGGCGCCGCCGCCGTCGAGGCTGCGGTGATCGAAGCTCAAAGTGAGTTCAGCTTGCGTCTCGGGAATGAATTGTTTTTTTTCGTCGCTCCAGGTCGGCGCTTTTTTGCCGGCGCCCAGACCGAGGATCATGGTTTGGTCGGGGAGAGGGATGGGCGTGCCCCAGTCGAGGCCGAAGGTGCCGAAGTTCGAAACGGAAGCGATCCCGCCGCTGGTTTGCTCACTCGTGAGGCGGCGTTTGCGCGCAAGTTCGACCAGTTCGCCATAGCGAGTCGTTAGCTCGCTAAGAGAAGTTTTGTCGGCATTGCGAATGACCGGGACCATGATCCCGTCCTGTGCTTCGACCGCGAGGCCGATATCGATCGACTCGGAGCGAATCGCGCGACCGCCGATCAGGCGGGCCGCGGCGTTCGGTTGCTCGGCCAGCGCCAGAGCCAGCGCGCGCAACGCATACAGCGCCGGGCCGGGCTTCGGATCGCGTTTCTTCCGATCGTCCAAAATGGGATCGAGATTCACTTTGAGGCCCACGGTGGCGAGCGGCCGCGTCCAACTGCGGCGCATCGCATCGGCCACCCCGGTGCGAATGGCGCTGGCCGGTTCCGCCGAATGTTTTTCGAGTCCGCTGAGAAAACTTTCGAGATCCTTGATCGTCACGCGTCCCGCATTGCCGCTGCCGGAAATTCCTGCAAGATCGGCGGTGGTGAGGTTGAGTTCGGCCATGCGCGCCCGGACGCGGGGCGAAATAAAACCCGCGCCCTTCGCGCCAGCAGGAACCGGAAGGACGCCGGATTGGTCGACCTGGAAATGGGAGCCCGTCGGCACGGGCGCGAGTGCCGTGTCGTCGACCTGAAAATGCGAGCCACTGCCGTTCTGCGTTTTCGTCGCCTTAGCACCCTCTTCTCCGCGCCCCGGCACTTCCTGCGCGATCTCGCCTCTGGGTGGTTCCGACGTCGTCTTTTTAAACCGAGCCGCGTCCTGCTCGCTCGCTTCCACGTAACCCAGGACGGCGCCGACGGCGTAAACTTTTTTCACTTCCGCCTCGATCGCTGCGATCTCGCCCGCGCATGGGGTGGTCACGCCCATGACCGCTTTGTCTGTTTCCACTTCGATGATTTCCTGATCGACCGCGACCTGCTCGCCCGCTTTGACTTTGATCGAAACGATTGTGGCTTCGGCCATCGATTCGCCGAGCTGGGGCATGGTGATTGGAACTTTGGGCATAAGAAATTACTCGGCTAAAATCTGGCGAACCTTGGCGGTGATCGCCTTCGCATTCGGGCGATGCGCTTCCCACAAATTCGGATGATAAGGAATGGGCGTGTCCTTGGAGTTGATCCGAGCCGGGGCCGCATCGAGCAGATGAAATCCTTCGGTCGCGACGCGCGCGATCACTTCGGCAGTGACGCCGCCCCACGGAAACGCTTCGCCGACGCAGAGAAGACGGCCGGTGCGCGCGACGGAAGCGAGCACGGTGTCGGTGTCGAGTGGTTTGACCGTGCGCAGATCGACCACTTCGATTTCGATTCCTTCTCCGCTTAGCTGGTTAGCGACCGCGAGGGCTTCATGCACCATGGCGCTGTTACTGACAATGGTGAGATCGCGACCCGGCCTAACGATTCGCGCTTTTCCGATCGGCAACGCTTCTTTCGGCAGAGCATCGGCCTTGAGATGGTAATAAAGATATTTGTGCTCGCAGTAGATCACCGGGTCGTCGATCGCGACCGCGTCGATCAACATGGTGTAAGCATCTTCCACCGTCGCCGGCGTCATGACGACGAGCCCCGGATAATGAGCGTAGACACCTTCCATGCTCTGACTGTGAAACGGGCCGCTGCCTTTCGTGCCGCCACTGGGCAGGCGCACGGTGATGGGGCAGGGGATGTTATTCCGCCAATAAGTCGTGCCGGCGTTATTCAGAATCTGGTTTAAGGCGATGCTGGAAAAATCGGCGAACTGCATTTCGACAATCGGCCGCATCCCTTCCATCGCCGCGCCGATCGCGGTCCCGACCATGGCGTCTTCGCTGATCGGCGTGTTCAAAATGCGCCCGGGAAATTTTTCGGCCAATCCCTTCGTCGCCTTGAAGGCGCCGCCAAACTTCCCCGCAATGTCCTGCCCGTAGATGAAAACGCGTTCGTCCTTTTCCAAAAGATGCGACTGCGCCTCGCGGATCGCTTCGAGGTAAGTGACGCTCACGAGATCGGGTCCATGAGGTCGCGCCGGGAAATCGCACACCAATCTTCTTCCGCACCATCGGGCGCGGCTTCCTGCTGCGCCGTCCTTACGGCTTCATCAACTTCGGCAACGATCTCCGCGCGCCATTTTTTGAGCGTTTCATCGTCGGCCAATTTCTTCTCGCGAATAAATTTCTCGGAGCGCTCGACCGAATCCTGAGCAAAGGCTTCGCGTTTGATCTCCGGACCAACGTAGCTGGCGTCGTCATGTTCGCCGTGTCCGGCGAGGCGCAAAGTCGAAGCGACGACCAATTGCGGGGGCCGCCCGGCGCGCGCGCGCTTTACCGCGCTGCCAATGACCTCAAGGCATTGCCCGAGATCAGTGCCATCGACCGAACTCCCTTCGTAGCCGTAGCCAGCGGCGCGATCGACCAGATCGGCGCAGCCAAATTGGCGATCGTTCGGCGTCGAATACGCAAAATGATTATTGGTCGCGACCACCACCAGCGGAACCTGCTCGACCGCGGCGATGTTCAATCCTTCGTGCGTAGCTCCGGTCTGCATCCCGCCTTCACCAATTGTCGTTAGCCCGACAAATCCCTTCTCACCTTTCATCCGCTTCGCGAGCAGCTTGCCCACCACCACCGGAATCATCGCCCCGAGATGGCTGATCATCGCGACCTGACCGTCCTTGACCCGGCCACGATGGATGTTTCCGTCGCGACCGCGCATCGGACCCTGGCGGGAGCCGAGATAAGTACGCGCGACGTCGACCAGCGGTTCGCCAAACGCGGCGCGCGCCGCCTGATCGCGAATGAGCGGCGCCAGGACATCGCCCTTCTGCAAAAACATCCCACAACACGCGCTCACGGCTTCCTGCCCTCGCCCAATGTAAACGCCGCCGGTAATCATGCCGCCGCGGTAGAGGCTGGCCAGTTTCTCCTCGAAAATCCGCGTCTGCAGCATCCAGCGAAAGGCTTCGAGAAAACGGTCGTGCACCGCCGCCGATTTTTCCGTTTTCTTTTGCGCGGGCGCGGCTTGGAGCATTGGACGATTGTAACAAACTACGGCGCGTCTGCCCAAAATTTTTTACGGGGAGCGCACGCGCTTCGCGTGCGCTCCCCAGGCTGCTACCGCGTGAGGGCCAGCGATTCGGTTTCCATCCGCGACGGGATTTCCTCCGTCGTCGGAAAGGTTCGCTGCGTCGCGATCACTTCCTGCACCGGCTCGGCGTGGCCGTTGCTACTGCCATTACGCCGCGGTGCGCTTAATTTGATTCCCACGAGTTTGCTCACGCCCCGCTCTTCCATCGTCACTCCGTAGAGGACGTCGGCTTTTGCGATCGTACGCTTGTTGTGCGTGATGATGATGAACTGGCTCTGCTGCACGAAACGCTCGAGCACTTTAATGAAGCGATTGATGTTCGACTCATCGAGGGGCGCGTCCATTTCGTCGAGCACGCAGAATGGACTCGGGCGCACCATGTAGATCGCGAAAAGCAACGCGACCGCCGTCATCGTGCGTTCGCCGCCACTCAAGAGCGAGATGGTTTGCAGCTGTTTGCCGGGCGGTTTGGCGATGATCTCGATCCCGCAATTTAGCGCGTCATTCTCGTCCAGCAGTTGCAGATCGGCGCGACCGCCGCCAAAAAGCTCGCCGAACATCTCACGGAAATTCACCCGGACCTGCGCGAACGTTGCCCCAAAAAGCTTCTGCGTCGTCTCGTTGATGCGCGCGATGACATCGAGCAACTCTCGTCGCGAATTGGTCAGATCGTTATTTTGCGTTTCGAGGAACTGATAGCGCTCCTCCAGTTCATCGTATTCCTGCACCGCGTCGAGGTTAACCGGTCCCATCGAATCGAGCTGCCGGGTCAGGTCGGCGATGATTCTCTGAAGCTCTTCGTCGTTCGGCGTCTCGATTTCCGCCTTCTTCAGCTGGGCGCGCACGATTTTCTCGTGCGCGAAGGAATCGGGTGCGAACTCGCGCAGATCGATCTGGTAACGCTGCGTCACGTGCTCAACCAAATGTTCGCGTTGGAGCTGAAGCTGAGTCTGCCGCACCGTTTGTGCGCCGCGCTTTTCCTGCATCTCGCTCAAGCGATGCCGGGACTCGCGCAGGATTTGCTCGCGGGCGTTGATCGTGTCGTGTTGGGCGGAGCGTTCCGCCAGCATCTGTCCGATTTCGTTTTCGCGGCGGGCGCGTTCGTTGCCCTGGCGCTCGATCGAAGACTTTGCGGCCTCCGTTTCCGCGGCCTGCGCGACCAAACGCTTCTCGTAGCTGGCGATGTCGCCGCGCCGGTTGGCTATTAGTTCGGACAATTCGTTCTGGCGCGAGAGCATGGGCGCGCGCTGAGCCAAGAGCGCTTCCTGCTTCTGCTCGTGGGTGGCGAGGACGATGCGCAATTCCGCCAGACCTTCCGTCGCGTCGCCCTCCTGCTTCTGCGCTTCAGTGCGCTGCGCGGTGATCTGCGCAATCGCGCCGTGCGCCCCGGTAATTTCCTGCTCCAGTTCCGCCCGGTCCGCATTCAAACTTTGCCGGCGCTCGTCGGCCAACGCGATTTGTCGTGCGAGGGAGTCGTGCTCGGATTTTAGAATTTCCAAGTCCCGTGCCGCGACGTGATGTTCGCGCTCCATCTCGGTGATTTTTGAAATCGCCGCGGTTTGCGCAGCGTGCGCATGCTGATGGGTGGTGCGCGCAACTTCGAGCGCACTCTGGGCAGACGAAACCGCCAACTCGGATTCGCGCTTCCGTTCGCTTAAAGCTGCCTCTTCGCGTTGCAACGATCCGAGCTCGATGGTGAGCGAATCAATCCGGGTTTTTCTTTCGAGGAGCGAATCGACCCGCACTTTGCCACTGCCGCCGAAGAGAACGCCGTCGCGCGAAATAAATTCGCCGCGCCACGTCACCGCCGCGACTCGGGAATTCTGTCGCGCCGCCAGCGCAGCCGGCAAAGTTTCGAAAAGCGCGATGCCATGCAATAAATGCCGGACCAAGCCGCTTAGATTTTCCGGCGCGCGCACCTTGTCGGCGGCCCAACCAATCGCATTCTCCGGCAGACGCATTTCCACCAGCTCGTCATTCGTCTCGCCCAACGCGAGTGCGGCCTGACCGAGTTGTTGCGTGTTGAGGTGCTCAATAATCTCCACCGCGCGCGCCGGCTCTCGCAACACGAGAGCATGCAGGTTGCGGCCGAGCGCCGCCTCGATCGCCGGCACGAGTTCAGGTGCAACTTCGAGCTGCGCCGCGAGCGCACCAGCGAAAGCGAATTGCTCGCCTTTCAATAAAGCCTGCGAACCCTTGGCCAGTCCTTCGCCTTCCTCGTTTAACTGGCGCAGGACGTCGAGGCGCGATTCTTTTTCGGCGATCGCGCGCAAGAAAATGCCGTGCTGCCGCTCAAGATCCTGCGCGGCGTTTTGTCGGGCGCGCAGCTCATCTTCGCGAGCTCGCGCCGCCGCCAGCAATTCTTCCACGCTCTGCTGCTCGCTCTCGGTCGCGGTTCGCGCATCGAGCACTTTTGCCTCCAGCTCCGCGGCTTTCGAAGCGGCAATTCTGGCGCCCAGCGCACCGAGACTTCCGTCGGTGGCCGCGCGGCGCTCCTGCAGCTGTGTCAGTTCATCACTGATATTCGTCGCCCGCAGTTCCGCCTTCGACAGATTCAACTGGGCCGCCTGCAATTTCTCGTCGAGCGCGGCGCGCGCGGCGCGACGCTGGTAGGCCTCGCGCGAAAATTCTGTGAGCTGCTCCGTTTTTTGTGCCAGCAGGCGCGCGGTCTCTTCCAGCAGCGCGTTGGCGGCGTCCACTTGCGCCTCGTGCTCGCGCAGCTTCTCGTTCGCCGAAGCGATTTCGCGGCCGCTCCGCTCGATCAGTTCGCGAAGTTCCGTCCCGCGTTGCTCGTTAAATTCAATCCGGCTGCGATTCGTCGCGATCTCATTCTCGAGCTGCTGCCACTGACTGCGCGCGGTCGAAATTCGTTCATCGATGGCATCGAGTTCGAGACGAAGATCAGCCAATCCGTTTTCACCCGCGGTGATCTCCTCCCGCATTTCCGCCTCCGCCCGACTCACCCGCGCGATCTCCTCGCCGCACTCATCGAACTCACGGTCGAGCCTTTGCATTTTCCGGTAGGAGAAATGCGAATCGAGCACCTGCAAATCCGCGTGCAAGGTTTGGTAACGGCGCGCCTTGCCCGCCTGGCGCTGGAGCGAACCGATCTGCCGCTTTACTTCCTTGATGATGTCGCTGATGCGCAGGAGATTCGCCTCCGTCGCTTCCAGTTTGCGGAGCGCTTCTTTCTTTTGCGTTTTGTATCGGGTGATCCCGGCCGCTTCTTCGAAAACGCTGCGGCGATCTTCCGGTCGCGAACTCAGGATCAAATCGATCTTGCCCTGCTCCATGATCGAATAAGCGCTTCGGCCGACGCCGGTATCGGCGAAAAGAGTGTGAATGTCTTTCAGGCGGCAAAGTGTCTTGTTCAGGAAATACTCCGAGTTGCCATCGCGATAAATCCGGCGCGTCACGCGGACATCGTGCCAGTCCACGCCGAGTTCGCCCCCGCAGTCGGTAAATGTTAACGAGACTTCGGCGAAACCGAGCGGCTTGCGGGAATCGGTCCCGTTGAAAATGACATCGGCCATTTCGCCGCCGCGCAGCGCCTTGGCGGATTGCTCGCCCAGAACCCAGCGCACTGCGTCGCAGACGTTCGACTTCCCGCAGCCATTCGGCCCGACCACGGCGGTGACGCCCTCGTGGAAGTTGAATTGGGTCTTATCGGCGAACGATTTGAAGCCGAACAGCTCAAGAGATTGAAGGTGCATGCGCAGTCGAACTGAGCATTGAATATAGCACCGTTCACCTTGCTGTCGGCAAGCGATTTAACACCAAATATCGGAGAAAAATCCACCCCGACACCAGATATGGTAGTGTTTTTAGTTGGAACGCCGGTTCAGGCGGCCCGCGAGGCCTGTTTTAATAAAGTACAGCGCGGATCCCGCCACCAGCACCGCTCCGGTCACTGCGAACTCCCGGAAGGTGGCGTGACTAAGAATCCAGAAAATAACTACGAGGGAAATAATTGGCACCACCATCGCCCCGGGGAAGGTGAAAGGCGGCGCCTCGCCGCGGACATCCCGCCGCATCAGCTCCCATGCCGCCGCGCAGCAGATAAGGTAAAGCAGCAGCGCCGCGACGTTGGCCATGATGGCGAGCGATTCAAACGTCGAAGTGACGGAACAGATAAATGCGATCGCGCTGTAACTGATAATGGCGTAGTCCGGCGAGCGAAAGCGCGGGTGCACATGCGCCATGACCCCTGGCAAAATGCGATCCTCTGCGAGAGCGAACAGCACCCGCGGCGAACTCAGGATATCGCTCGCGACGAAGCCGAAAGACGACACCGTCGCGCCAGCGAGGAGAAGGAGTCGTCCGAAATTTCCGAGGAATATCGCAGCCGAGCTGGCGAGAGGCGAGACCGTCTCCTGCGCGAGCCGCAGACCGAGCGTGCCTTGGGCGACGAGCTGAATGAGCAGGTAGAGAACGGTTGTGAGTGCGAGGGCGCCGTAGATCGCGCGCGGCACCGTGTGCGCGGGATTCTTCACCTCGCCGCTGGGAATAAGTGCCACCTCGATTCCGAAAAATGCGAACATCAGCAGCAGGACAGACTCGCCCAGCGCCTTGCTCCCGGGCCATCCACCCCACGTCAAGAACGCCGGCCGCAGGAAGAAAACGCCCGCCGCCACGAAGATCGCGAGGGGGATCAGCTTCGCAATCGTGACGACACCGACCGCGGCTGCGCCCGAGCGCACACCGCGCACATTGATCAGCGCCAGCGTAAAATAGACCAGGGCCATCACCAGCACCCGGCCAATTGTTCCGCCAAGAAATGGCAGCAACGCCACGATCGTTCCGGCGAAAAAATTGACCACGGCGGCCACGCTCAGGATCGCCGTGGTGAAGAAGAAAAGCCCGGTGACGAAGCCGGCGTAACGTCCGAATGCCACTTCCGCGTAGCCATAAAGTCCGCCGGTGAGCGAGACGCGGCTGCCCGCGAGGGCGAAGCAAGTTACGAACAATGCCATCGCGGCGCCGCAGGCGACGAAGGCGAGCGCGGCCGAGGCTCCCAGATTTTTTGCGACCAGCGCGGGCAACGCAAAAATGCTCGCGCCCACCGTTGTGTTGACGATGTTCGCCATCAGCCCCGGAACGCCGATGGCGCGAATTAGTTTTCCGTCAGCGTTTTCCCACTCGGCCGTTGGCATCCGGGCGAAGCTGCCGGACTCGCGGCTGCGAAACAAGCTTTAGCGAATGCCGCGTTTGCGCTTCAGTTCGAATCGAACTCGAAAATCGCCACGGTCGCGTGCCGGGGAAATCCAACTTTATAGCCGCGACCCGGCGCGACATCGAACATCACGCTTTTGACCGGTCCACGGCCAAAATCGGTGATCGCGTTCAACGTTACCTGCGCCGATGAAGATCCGGCCGGGATCACCACCTCGCCCGCGGTTCCGCTGAGCAGATAATCGAACCCGCAGATCGCATCGCCGGCGATATAATATCTCACGCGCGTTGCCTTCGTCGGATTTATCGGCGAATTCGTAAAGGTGAAGACGGCCGTTTGGCGTTCGAGAATTTGCGTTGGGGAAACTGAAACGGTGACCGTGCCGGCAAACGCGGCCGTGCTTGCGACTACACTGGCCGCGCCGAGAGCGAACAGAAGCATTTTCATGATGAAGGATGGGTTGCCCGGGTTTAACGATTGCCGTTGATTTTGTCGAGCGCTTTTCGGGCTTCAAAGACGGCGGTGCTCGAATACCGCCATACGGGTCCGAAAAGATTCGATTTCCGTCCGGGCGATTTCCGCGAAGATGACGTCGTCATTCTCGACGCCCGCCTCCGCCACGATTTCACCCATCGGATCGATCACGGCCGAACCCCCGCAAAAGACTCCATCGCCATCGCGCCCGACACGATTCGAAATCACAAAATAACTTTGGTTCTCGATCGCCCGCGCGATCGCCAGGGCCCGCAGATGCTTCGGGCGTTTGCTCGGCCAGGCGGATGAAAGAACGAAAACATTCGTCTTCTCTTCGATCGCGAGCTTCCGAAAAAGTTCCGGAAAACGCAGGTCGTAACAAATCCCAAGCCCGATTCGAAAGTCGCCCGTCGCAAACGAAACAACTTCGTTCCCGGCGGCGAAAACCTTGTGCTCCTCCACCGGCGCCGGGGCGTAGAGGTGCATCTTGCGATACTTCGCCACGATCTCGCCCTGCGCATCGATTGCGACCTGGCTGTTGTAAATGTGCTCCGGATCGCGCTCGGAAACGCCGGCGATAATCCCCAGCGCCATCTCGCGGGCGATTGCGCGCAGTGCCCGCACGGCGCCCTCGTTCCAATTTCCCGCGCTCTCTTTCACGACCGACATCACGTAGCCGGTGTCCGACATTTCCGGAAAGACGATCCAGGCGGCTCCCTCGTCACGCGCGCGCACCGAGAATGCGCGCATCTTGTCCAAATTGGCTGTGATCTCGCCTACTGCGCACGTGATCTGACCGATGGCAATTTTCACTTCGTCGACGATATGCCTCGCCTCCACAAAAGCGAATGGCGGCCCATCGCAAACGGGACCGCCGCGATGAACTACTTATCGTTAACGAGTCGCGCTCGCTCGGCCACCGCCGGTTTCCAAATTTCGTCTTCAGGAAAACGTCTTGCCGGCGAGAATCAACGAGACCGCCTTGGTCGCGCGCCGTGCTTTCGTTTCTTCCTGCTTCGCGCTTTCGATCCATCGGGCGTATTCCTTCCGATGCGAATAGGCGAGCTTGTCCCAGAGTTTTCGCGCCTGCCGCTCCCCACGAAAGGCTGAAGCCAGCTCCGGGGGGATCGCAACCGTCCGTTCCTCGGTGTCTCGCTCCATCATCACTGCAACCGTGTCCCCGGCTTTTGCTTTCGCGCCGGCCTGAAGTTGCTTATTGAAAGTCAGCAGGTGCCGGCCCCCCATCGGTTGAATGTGCGTTCGGTACGGGAATCCATTAATCGTGCCTTTCACCGGCACGCGCCCACGTGTTCCCCATTCTTTTGGCACGTCGAACGGCATGGCGATAAAACACCAAGCATCCTTTCGTCCCGCGCCTTCTGCCCTGGCTCTAAACTTCTTTTTCATTGCACCGAGCAGAGGATTCTAGGGGCGAACGTCGAAGAAAATCCGGCTTTAAATCAAGGCGGATCCACCGGAAGTGCGCGCTCTCGTCCTACTTCGGCATTTGGTCGGCAAAAGATCGAACTAACGAGTCAGATCAATTACTGAAATAACTCCAACAAGATCCTATGCCTTGATTCGCACCTTCGGCTTCTTTCCCTGCCGGACTTCCTTGAGCTTGATGCAAACTACCGTTAGCCAACTGATATCGAAGGCGTTGCCAAGAGGCTCCTTGGTCTGGTCCGACTCGCTCATGTCGCTGTACCTCCCGTCGATTCCAGCGGCCCAGATTTCCTCGCCCGCCTGCTTCAGTGCAACCACGACATCCGCGCCATCCATTCCGCGCGCGAGATCACAGAAAAGATCCCAAAGCTTGTCCCGAAATGGAGAAACAACGTCCCGCGTGGAGCTCTTCTTCGATTTTTTCACGGCACAGCGTCGCCCTTCGGTCGCCACTTTCAAGCGGGGCCCTAGCCTGCGACAGGCTGAATGCTTCGCTCCGGGGAAGGTCGCCGCCGTATGCGTGGGGTGGCGACGGCCTTCCCGGAGGTAGGAGGATCTCAAATTTTTAGAACAGCCGGCAAGGCGACGTCATGAGCCCAGGGAAGTAGACGATGCATCATAAGCCCGATAAATAGCTCTAGAATTTTCATAGTAATCACACAACAGGTTTTTCACGTAATCCGGCCAAGCGGCCTCGTTTTTCATCCAAAGCGACCT
>JBBSEO010000011.1:0-20402 GCA_038239645.1 Chthoniobacterales bacterium
ATCGCCGGCGCGGGCAAGGTCGAATACGTGAACCCGCCGCGCTCGCTGGAGAAGAGCATCGCCGGTGCGGGCAAGATTGGCCCGCGCGATTAGCGCTCTCTCCCGTCTCGCGCGCCAGATAACCGGACTCTCGGGATGCTAGCGATCGAGTCGGTCTCGAAACAATTTCGCGCCGGCAATTACGGCGTGCGGGATGTTTCGCTGGCCGCTACTTCCGGCGTGATCGGCCTGCTCGGACCGAATGGCGCCGGCAAGACGACCCTCATGCAAATGATCGCGACGGTGACGCGGCCCACCGCCGGACGGATTCTTTTTCACGGCACCGACATCACGAAGCGACCTAACGAGTTGCGCCGCAAGCTCGGCTATCTCCCGCAGGACTTCGGCGTTTATGACAACCTCACCGCGCGCGAATTTCTCGCCTACTTCGCCGCGCTGAAAGGAGTGCGCGAACGGAAGCGTCTCCAGGAAATGCTGGAAACGGTCAACCTGCACGGCGTCGCCGAACGCCCGGTCGGCTCCTTCTCGGGCGGCATGAAACAGCGCCTCGGCATTGCCCAGGCACTGATCAACGATCCAGAACTCGTCATCGTGGACGAGCCGACGGCTGGGCTCGACCCCGAGGAGCGCGTCCGTTTTCGCAACATTTTGTCCGAAATCGGCTTCGGTCGACTCGTGATTCTCTCGACCCACATCGTCTCCGACATCGAATCCGTTGCGACGGAGATTGCCGTCATGAAAGACGGTCGCCTTCTGACCGTAGCCCCGCCGGAAGATCTTCTCCGCACCGCGCGCGGTCATGTTTGGACCACCACGGTCTCGTCCGACGAATTCGAACGCCTGCGCACAACGGCAAAAATTTCCGGCGCGGTGCGGAAACCAGACGGCGTCCATCTGAGGATCGTTGGCACTTCACCGGGAATCGTGGCGACGCCGGTCGAGCCGGAACTCGAGGACGCGTTTCTTTATTTGATGAATTCCAACGGCTCGCCGCCGCCGGCATGATCGCTCGCCTAAGCGCGATCGTGCGCGCTGATTTCCTCCTGCGCTTTCGCCGCGTTTCCACCGCCGTCGTGTTCCTGCTGCTGGGCGCCTTCGCTTATGTGTGGCTTCCGCCCGCGTCGAGCGGCCGCACTCTCATTCAAATGAATGGCCACCGCGCCATTTACAATTCCGGCGCCGTCGGCCTCGGCACGGCGTCGCTCGGGATGATGTTCGTCGGCCTTTTCGGCTACTACTTTATTTCCAATACCGTTCGCCGCGACCTCCACACCCGCTGCGGCGTGATCATCGCCTCGACCCCAATGCGTTCGCTCGAGTACCTCACCGGCAAATTCCTCGGAAACGTGGTCTTTCTCGTTACTTTTCTCGGCGGCTTCATGCTCGTCTCGTTAGCAATGCAGGTCGTGCGCGCCGAAGCGACACTCGAGCCGCTTGTGTTCCTGCGTCAATATCTTCTCCTCACTCCGTCGATCATCACGCTCGTTTCTGCGGTGGCCGTTCTTTTTGAATCGATTCCGCGCCTCGCCGGAAAGTTCGGCGACGTTCTCTACTTCTTTCTTTACCTGGGGTTATTCGGCCTCGTCGTGTCCAATGAAGCGACCGGCGGACGTGTGCCCTGGACACGCTACCTGGATTTCACCGGCTTCGGGTTCATGATCCATCAACTCCAGCACACCCTGCACACGAACGAAGTCTCGATCGGATCCTCAACCTTCGACCCGTCGCTACCGGTAATAATTTTTCCCGGCCTCTCCATGACGCGCGACTGGTTGGCCCCGCGCATCGCCGCCACCTTCCTGCCGCTCGCGTTACTCCCGGTCGCGGCTTTGTTCTTTCATCGCTTCGATCCGGTGAAAGCTGGCACTGGCGCCGGCAAAACGAACCGACGCTGGCTGGGAAAACTGCAGAACCTGATCAAACCGATCGCGCGGCCCTTCACCGCACTCTTGAGTGCACCCGCGCGCGGCCGCTCGTTCTTTTTCGCGATTTGGCGCGACGCCGCCCTCACCTTCACCATCCTCCCGGTCACCCTCCTCGCCTTCGTCGGCATTTCGGTCGCTACCATTTCCGCGCCGCGCCTCAGCGCCCTTCCGGTCATCGTTGCCGTCGTCGCGGTGATTATTTCGGACGTTGCCACTCGCGATGTTCGGGCCGGCACGCTTCCCAATCTTTACGCCTTTCCCCGGCTGCGAGAGAACTTTGTCGCTTGGAAATTTGCGTCAGCCTTCTTCCTCAGTGTTATTCTCTGCCTGATCCCACTGCTCATTTCTTCGCTCACCGCCCGAGTTCCTTCTCTGCTTAGCGGAATCTTTTTTCTCGCCGCGACGTCGACGCTCCTCGGCGTTCTCACGCGAAATTCCAAGACCTTTATCGTCGCTTTCCTGAGCTTCTGGTATCTGGTCGTGAACGATAAAGGGACGTCACCCTTGCTCGACTTCGCCGGCTTTAATCGTGTCGCCACGATGCAGACGGCGTTCCTTTACACTTTGCTTGGCTCCGTCGCGCTGGTCTGCGCTCACTTCACGCACCGGCTCCGACTCGCTCGCTAACAATTCCTCGCCATGTCCTCTTCTCCCTCGCTCAATGACCGGGTCGCGCTCATCACCGGCGCGGCGAACGGGATCGGGCGCGCCACCGCCCACGCCATGAGCGCGGCCGGAGCGAGCGTCATTATCGCCGACGTCCTGGTAAGCGATGGCGAACGGGTCGTGCGCGAAATCAGCGAGCGCGGCGGCAAAGCCATCTTTCTCCGCGCCGATGTCTCGGTCGAAGCGGAGGTGAAGGAAATGGTTACGCGCGGCGCTGAAGCGTTCGGCGCCATCGACTTCCTAATCAACAATGCGGGCGGCGGCGGCATGTCGAAGCGGTTGCACGAGATTCCAACCAGTGATTTCGATCGCGTCGTCGCGGTGAACCTGCGCAGCACCTTCCTTTGCTCCAAGTTCGTCATCCCGCATTTCCTGCGCCAAGGCGGCGGTTCCATCGTGAATATCGCTTCCACCTATGGTCTGATCGGCGCGCCGAATGCGGCCGCTTATTGCGCAGCCAAGGGCGGAATTATTAATCTCACGCGCCAGTTGGCGCTCGACTACGGCAAGGATCGGATTCGAAGCAACGCCATCTGTCCCGGCTACATCGATACCGGGCTCGGGCGCCGGCGCACGACCTTGAGTGAAACCGAACTCGCGGCCGCGCTCGCCCGCCGCGAAAAAGCTGCCCGCATGCAACCACTCGGCCGACAGGGAGACCCCAGCGAAATCGCGAAAGTCGTCGTTTTTCTTTGCTCGGAGGCGGCCTCCTTCATGACCGGTTCGATTGTGACCGTCGATGGCGGCTGCGTGACGACTTTCAACTACGGCGAAGCCAGCAACTAGCTCTAACCGTAGATCAGAAGCAGGACAATCGGGAGAAGAATTCCCGCGCCAAGGCAGAGCACGGGCGTCCACACCGTGCGAGAAAATTGAAAGGCCATCACGACGCCGAGAATCGTTGAAATGATCAGCCCGGCCGCGGCCAGGATCGAAAACGTGCGCAACGGCGTGTATTCCGAGACCCGCTTGCCGAGCAAATGGGAGTTGGTGTGAACCGCCGACACTACTCGCAGGATGTGCGGCGCGGTGTAGCTGCCGTCCTTCTTTGAATCCTGCGCGCGGTAGAGTTGCCAGGTGCCGCTGGTGGCAAATAAAAGCAACGCGGGCGCGAAGAGGCAGCCCAGGTACAAATGAAGTCGGCGAAGGAATTGCATTCCTTCAGGCCGGGCGCTGCGCAGCTTTAATGAGCTGGCAGTGCAAATCGTTAGTCAAAGTTTCAATCCGCTGGCTCAGGCCCTTGACCAGCTCGGTTAGCTCCGTGTTCTGCCGCATCAGTTCGAGAAGTTTGGCGGTCTCGCGCGCGGCGACCACCTCGCGTTCCTGGCTGGCGAGCGCGAGGTCTTCGCGATGTTGCGCATCGGCCTCAGAGTGGGCCTTGTCCCGATCCGCCTGGCGAGTTTGCGCGAGGAGAATCAGCGGGGCCGCATAGGCCGCCTGCAAACTAAAGGCGAGATTAAGAAGGATGAACGGATAGAGATCAAATCGCGTCACGCCGGTAATATTCAGCACGATCCAGACGGCCACGATGAGCGTCTGCGCGACGAGAAAAAACGGGGTCCCGAAAAAACGAGCGAAGGCCTCCGCTTTGAGCGCAAACCAATCATTGCCGAAGACGGAGGTAAGATGGCGGTGGGGCAGGTGGAACCGAAAATGATGATGGTGCTCTCCAGCACGTTCAGCAGAAGTGGCAGGCAAAGTCATGCCCGGGAATATCGAAATTCGCGGGCGCCGTCCAGCTTTGTTCGTGTCAGGTTTCGCCGCTCAGATGAGCTGCGAAACGGCGAAGAACGCCGTCGCGATCAGGATGGAGAAAACCAGCGTCTCGAACCGGCTGCGCTGTTTCTCTTCCGAGCGAACGATCATGGTGTAGGTAGAATCAAGTTTTACGGGCTTTAAGGTATTCATGGTGTTTCCTCTTGTCTTGGTAGGATGCGGTCTGGGCCCCTTTTGGATTCAACCATTTTGCGAAACCCCCAATCCCACGCCGTCCTATCTTTTAGACGCCGCCTGCGAACACCTTTGTCTAAGAATCCAGCACTACTCCCAGCCGATCTGGCGGCCCTTGTTCTGTTCTTCCAGCCAGCTTTGCAACGGTTTGAAGTAATCCGCCATCGCCCGCGTGGAGATATCTTCGCCGGTCGCGTCCTTCAGGACTTTGCGCCAATCTTCCGTCGCGCCTTTCTTGAGAATGTTGTCCAGCCACACGCCGATTTCCTTGTTATCGGCGTAGTTACACGATTGCGGATCCTGGTGCAAAATTTTGCGCGCGATGTAGTCGTGTAGTTGGAACTTAAAGACCGTCGCGAAGGCGTAGTTGTAATAGTAGGCCGGCGTGTCGTTAATGTGCGTCTTCGTCGCGGCATCGCAGTATTCCTCTGCACGCGGCGACGGCGGTTCGACGCCCTGCATGTCGCTGACATATCTCCACCAGCGCGCGTTCCATTGTTCGGCCGGAAGGTTGTGCGCATAAATGTCGGCTTCCCAATGCGTCATCGTGCCGCTGGCAAAGAAGAGAAAAGGGATCGAGCGCGCGAGCGCGTCATCGAGCAGGAAGGCCGTCTTGTCGGCCTTGAAATCGGCCGGCAACACGCCACGCGATTGAAGATAGGGGACCTGGCTGGATGCGAGCGAGATCAATTCACCGACGCCCTCGTGAAAACCGGGCGCGGCGCCCGTGCGCAGCAGATAAGGAACTTCCGGACGGGAGTAAGCCTTGAAGTAGTAGCCGTGACCGAGTTCGTGGTGGGCGGTGAAGAACCACTGCGAGTTTGGTTCGATACTTTGGAGCGAACGAATATCGTCGCGCAGATCGATGTGCCAGCAGGAGGCGTGCGTGTTTTTCTTCCGCTTGGAGTCCGGCGGAACGGGATAAAGATCGGAGCGCTCCCAGAAGGTCTGCGGCAGAGGCGAGAACCCTAGTCCGGTGTAGAATTGTTCGGCCTGTTTAATGATCCACTCGGCATTCCTGCCCGCGAAGTATTTGTTAATGTCAGCCGCCTCGACCAGGCCCGTCCATTCCTGGCTCCAGCGATTATTGAGCCAGTGCGCCGGAATCTTCTTTGGCACGGGCTGGTGATACTTCTCCGCCAGCTTGTATTTTGCCCAAGTATGCAACTGAAGGTAGAGCGGATGCAGCGTCGCCAGCCAGCTTTCCTGCATCTTGAGCATCTCGTCGGTCGTCATCCCGTAGCTGGCGACTTCTAACGAGAAGTAATCGGGATACTTCATTTCGCGCGCGACCCCATTGCGGAGGTCACGCAAGACCACCAGGTTCGGTTTCAAGGCCGGCCCGCTTTGCTTTGATGCTTCCCACACCGCCTTGCGTTCATTGAGATCGACACTCTTCTCCAGGGTATCGTCGATCTGGTTGGCGGTAATCGGCTTGTCGTTCAGTTTAAATTCAAAGCTATTAAGGGTCGAAGCTTGTCTGGTCTCGGCGGCAACGCGTTTGTTGACCAGGTCGGGATTTGTCATCGGACCCTCGGCGGCATTGAGGAGGAGCTGATGCAATTGGCGGACGGTCAGCTCGTTCAGCTCGCTCGGATGAGCTAACAAGTCACGCGCTTCGTTGATCAACGCCGGATTGCCATTGAACGCCGCGAGAGCTTTCCCCGCGGTCTCGGAAGCGGCATCATGTTCGGGGGTCACATCGGTCACGGCCGCCCATTGCGCCTCCTGGCTCACTTTGGTCATCGCCTGGTAACCAGCGTTAGCGAGGGCGAGAAAGCGATCGGCGCGTTCCTGCATCGGCGAAGCAGCGAAGGCCGCCGCGGCGAGCGCGAAGGATAGGACGAAAAAATGACGCATGGCGGCAGCTTAAGCAGGAGGGGTTGCGGTTGGAAGTGCGGAATGGTTTGCCCGCTGCGTCCGGCGCGATAAAATCAATGCATGCTGAAAATCGGCGCGGCCGTTTGTTTTCTGGCGGTGGCGCTGGGTGCATTTGCCGCGCACGCCCTGCGCGCGCAGCTTGAGGCTAATCAAACGCGGGAGGTCTGGCGGACGGCGGAAATCTATCAATTTCTCCACGGCCTCGCGATCATCGTCCTCGCTTATCACCAGGCGAACCGCGCTATTACCGCGTTTTTTATCGCCGGCATCGTTTTGTTCAGCGGCAGCCTGTATGTTCTCGCGGCCACGGGAGTGCGCTGGCTGGGCGCGATTACGCCAATTGGCGGTCTTTGTTTTCTCGCCGGCTGGAGCTGGCTCTTTTTCGCGGCTAAACGGTAAATGGCGCGACGCTTGTCGTCGCCGCGAGTTTCCGGCTAGAATTTCCCAACGATGTTAAAAGCCTACGTCGAAACGCAACACGCGGCCGCGACCGTTGTGACGTTTCTCTTCGTCTACTTCGCGACTCTCGCCCTCGGCCGCTTCCTCAAAAGGAAAGCCCAAGTGCGTCTCGGCATTTTCTTCCAGCTCTTCTGCCTCACCCTCGCTTTTTATGCCGCGATCAACATCTACGGCGTGAGCGCCCGGTGGGTTAACCACGTCGGGGCGCTGCTCGTCCTCCTCAGCACCGCTCTCGTGGTGGCACTGACGGACCGCTATGTCTGGGACGCTTACTTTGAGCGGCGACGACAGACGACGATTCCGAAGTTACTGCGCGAAATCGCGGCCCTCGTCATTTTCCTGATCGCTTTGCTGCTCGTGCTCAGCGTCGGCTATCACGCGCAAGGGGAATTGAAAGGATTGCTCGCTGGCTCGGGCGTGATCGCGATCATCCTCGCCTTCGCGACGCAGAACCTGCTCGGCAGCATCATCGCCGGACTTTCGTTGCAAATCGGCCGGCCATTCCGAGTGGGCGACTGGCTGCAGGTGGGCGAGCGGAGTGGTGAAGTGATGGAAATCAACTGGCGCGCGACCCGCCTGCGCACGAACGACAATATTTATCTCGAGGTTCCCAACAACGAGATCATCAAGGAAACGATCGTAAACATGCATTACCCGACGGGATTGCATGCGATGAGATTGCGCGTGGGGGTCGATTACAACGTTCCGCCGAACCGGGTCAAAGATGCGCTGCTGCGGGCGACCCAGAGCGCTGATCAAGTGGTTTCCGATCCGAAGCCTCGCATTTTTGTGATCGATTTTGGCGAGTCCGCGGTGACCTACGAGGTGAAATATTACCTGAGCAATCACGCGATTTTCAACGAAGCGAGCGACGCCGTGCGCACGAATATTTGGTACGAGCTAAAGCGGGAAAGAATGACGATCCCATTCCCGATCCGCACGTTGCAGGTGGCGCCGCGGAAAGCCTCGGCCAAGCCGGAAGGATTCGCCGAAGCGCGCTCGCTCCTGCAGGGCCAGCAGCTCTTTCAATGCTTGTCGGAGAGACAGTTGGAAGAGCTTCTGCAAAATTCGACCCTCGTTCATTTCGGCCGCGGCGAGCGCCTGATCGAAGAAGGGGCGGAAGGCGACTCGATGTTCGTCCTCGTGCGCGGCACCGCCCACGTCTCGGTTTCCAAAAACGGCTCGGCCATCCGCGTCGGCGAACTGCATCGCGGCGATTGCTTCGGCGAAATGTCGCTGCTCACAGGCGAGCGCCGCATGGCCACGATCCGGGCCGATCGCGACTGTTACGTCATGGAAATCAGCAAGAACGTGATGGCCGAGGTCATTCGTCAGGCGCCGGCCTGCCTCGAGCAATTGAGCGGACTGCTGGCACAACGCCGGCTTGAGACCGAAGGCATCGTCAAAGACGCGACCAAAGACCAGCGCGGAAAAGAGAAGGAACAGGAGTACCGTGAAACGTTCCTTACGCGGCTACGCTCGATCTTTGAACTGTAGGAGTCTGGTCGCGTTACCGCGAGCGCGCGTCATTGATCTGCAACAACGCCACGCCCGAAGCCGAACTGGTGGGAGCGCGGGTGACCACCGCGGTGTAGTCTCCGGCGGGCAGACTAATGAACAACGCTGATTCCCGGCCATCAGTCGGGGCAAATCCGGCTGCGGCGATGAGGTCAGCCTGAGTATCCGCCCAATTATCGTTAGCACCGAGCACGGTGCCGTTGGCATCGTAGAAGGTGACAACGGGATCGCTCAGCGGATTGGTGACTTCAAACGGACTTAAACTGGGACCGAAAGCCCGGACGAAGAGGTCAGCGCCACCCTGGCAACAATACAGCCGCCGATCAGGACCTGATCCGAGCTAACGACCTGGCCTCGAGCAGAGAGGTCGATGAGGTGCGATTCATCCCGGTTCGTTTCATAAATCTCGAGCAAGCCAATACCAGAAGAAACATTGCTGTTCTCGAGAATAACAGTGTAGTTGCCCGGAATAAGCGAGGTGGCGAGGACACTTTCGCTCGAGCTGCCGGGGGTCAACCCTTTCGCGGTCACAAGCGAATTCGGCCCGTAGTCGTCGTTTGCGAGGATTTGGCCCGCGCTATCATAGAGCGTAATTTTCGGATTGGTTACGACCGCATCGGTCAGGTAGGGAGCGATCGTTGGTCCGAGACCGCGAATAATGATCTCTTTGCGATCAACTCCCCTAACAACGAAGCCCCCAATCATGGCGTTGCCACCGCTCCCCACCCGGGAGCGACCCGAGATGTTGCCGAGGCGACCATCCTCAGGTGCAGTGGCTTCGAATTCCTCCAGATGAATGGGTGCGGCATTGAAAATCTTTTCGCAAAAGTTCGTCGCGAAAGCATAGTCAAAGACTTTTTGTCCGCCCGAGAGCCCGACCAGTTCGGCCATCGTGTCTGAACTCCCAAGTCCGCCCGCAATCGCGTAATCGACGAGGTAGTTGTTCGCCCCATCTTCGTAGGCGCCGGAACAAATATCGCTGATCGTATTCTGGTCGTAATTCCAGACCTCCGTCGCCGTCTTGGCCGCGACATCGATCAGATACTTTCTCGGCAAGGCGTATGTCCGCGCATCACCGGGCGGCGTCTGATTGAAACTGTTCGGTGTAACCAGCGGAGACAGGGCGAGTGGCGGAACCGGTCCGAGGCTGAATGGAGAAATCCACCGCCACCAAGCTGGCGGCGGGAGCGATGGTGAACTGCAACTGCGCAATGAACGGCTTCGGTCCGGGAGTGGAGCCGGTAAAAATAACCGCAGCCGCATCGGCCTGGCTCGCTTGTGCGGCAGGCGAAAACGGCCGCAAAGCTGCGAGGATGAAGACCGCGAGCGTAAGCCGACCCAAACGGCAGGCACACTTCGCACTGAAAAGCCGGCGCGACGACCGCACCGACACCACCCACGCCATAATCATTCCCATAGTTCACCCCCTCCATCCTTCCTTACAGAAATGATAGAGAGGACAGGAAATACCACTCATAACTAATTTCTATAGAGGGATGATCGCATCGGCGGGATTGCGGCGAAGCGACGCGACTGCAGCCAATTCCCCAGTTGCCTCCGGGCCATTCCTGCCTACAATCCGGCGCTTCTATTCGGCTATGAATCTTCCTCTTGCTTTTGACTTTCTCACCTCCGGCGTCTCGCTCTCGTTAGTCTGCGCGGTCGCCGGGCTGCTGGTCGCATTTTTCCTCATCGCCGTGATTCTAAAATCATCGCCGGGAAATGAGCGAATGCGTGAGATCGCCGGGGCGATCCAGGAAGGCGCGAAGGCTTATCTCAATCGCCAGGTTGCGACCATCAGCATCATCGCCGTGGTCATTTTCGCTCTGCTCTTTTTCTACAAGGATGGACCGACCGCGGTTGGCTTCCTTATCGGGGCATGTTGCTCGCTGGCGGCGGGTTATATCGGAATGCGCATCGCGGTTTTGGCGAACACGCGCACGACGCAGGCGGCGTCGCATAGTCGCAGCGCCGCTCTTCGTGTCGCCTTCAACGGTGGCGCCGTGACCGGCCTGTTGGTCGTCGCGCTCGCGCTCCTGGCGGTGGGTCTTTTCTATCAATTCGCGAGCAAATGGGTCGGACACGATCTCGCGGTTCGCAGCTTGGTCGGACTTGCTCTTGGAGCCAGTCTCATCAGCGTTTTCGCGCGCTTGGGCGGCGGCATTTATACCAAAGCGGCTGACGTCGGCGCCGATCTCGTCGGTAAAATTGAAGCCGGCCTCGAAGAAGACGATCCGCGAAATCCAGCGACCATCGCTGACAACGTCGGCGACAACGTGGGCGATTGCGCCGGCATGGCCGCGGACGTTTTCGAGACTTATGCCGTGAGCTTGATTGGCGCGATTCTGATTGGCGCGCTCACGGCGGCGAACGCCCCTGCGGCCGTGGTTTATCCTTTCGTTCTGGGCGGAATCTCGGTGCTTGGCGCCGTGATCGGCATTCTTTTCGTCAATTTTGCTCCTGGGAAGCCGGCGGGGGTTTTGATGGGTGGAGTGATGACGAGCGCGACCGTCTCTGCCATTCTCTTTTGGCCGGTCACGCATCGCCTGTTTCCAAACGGTGTCTCGATCGCCGGGATCAATCGCACGCCGACTGATCTTTATCTGGCTTCACTCATCGGCCTTCTCATGACCGGCATTGTCGTCATCATCACGAATTACTACACCTCGACGCATTACAGCCCGGTGCAGAAGATCGCGCGCGCTTCCGAGACGGGGCACGCTACCAACATCATCGCCGGTCTCGCCATCGGTCAGCATGCGACGGCGTTGCCCGTCGGCTTCATCGGAATAGCCATTCTGCTCAGCTTCCATTTCGCCGGGCTGTTTGGGATCGCGATCGCGGTGATGGCCATGCTCTCCATGGCGGGAATCATCATTTCGCTGGATGCCTTCGGTCCGATCACGGACAACGCCGGCGGCATCGCGGTGATGAGCAATTTGCCCAAGGAGGTCCGCCAGGTGACAGACGAACTCGACGCCGTTGGTAACACCATGAAAGCGGTGACAAAAGGTTATGCGATCGCCTCGGCCGGCCTGGCGGCGCTGGTTCTGTTCGGATCGTACGTCGAAGAGCTGCGCGCGCACCTGACCCGCAACGGCGGCCATTTCGATTTCCAATTCTCGTTAACCGAACCAAAAGTGATCATTGGCCTCTTCATCGGAGGCTTGCTCCCGTTTATCTTCACCGCATTTAGCATGGATGCCGTCGGCAAGGCGGCGGGCGCGGTCGTGCGCGAAGTGCGCCGACAGTTGCAGGCCAAGCCCGGCATTTTGCGCGGCGAAGACGTGCCAGAATACGGAACATGCGTCGACATCGTGACTAAAGCGGCGTTGCGCGAGATGATCATTCCCGCGCTGCTGCCAGTCCTGGTCGTGATTTTGGTCGCGGTCATTCCTCAACTTGGGCCGGTTGTTCTCGGCGGTGTGCTCGTCGGCACGATCGTTACCGGTTTGTTTGTCGCGATTTCCATGACCTCGAGTGGCGGCGCCTGGGATAACGCGAAGAAGTTCATCGAAGAAGGTCATTTCGGCGGCAAAGGTTCGCCCGCCCACGCGGCTGCTGTCACCGGCGACACCGTGGGCGATCCCTACAAGGACACGGCGGGCCCGGCAATCAACCCGATGATCAAGGTCGTAAACATCGTCGCGATTCTGATCATCCCGATTTTCTTTTAGGGGTCGGATTTCGCCGGCACGGGAACGGCCGTGGGTGGCTGATAGTGGAAGACTGACTCAAGCAAATCGGTCGCGGTTTCGAGCGGCGGCGGGCCCTGGTCGCTGATCACGGTGCACGCGATGATTTCCGTCGCGGACTGGCGCTTCCCGAGGAGATGTAGGTTGAGGGCTGAGGCAGTGCCAAGCACCTGGTCGGGCTGGTAGTCGATCGGGAGCGGTTTGCCGTTGCGCCACACCCCCCAAAGTTCCAGCGCGTCCAATTTTTCGCGTGCGAAACGGAAGACGTTGAGCCCGGTGGATCGGCCGGAAAGCCGGACGGTGACCGTCGAAGGTTGGCCGCGGAGTTGCCACCCCACCCCGGGCATACAGACGTCCGGCCGATGCACGAGGACAAAGCGATTGCGCGCAGAAGGTTCCCAGAAAAAGTGAAATGCGTCGGCGACCCCGCGATCAAATTTTGCCCGCCAATAGTCGCCGCGGGTCGGATTCAACTCCCGCCAGACGTCGCGCGGCAATTGGACTCTTCGCCAGTTCGAGTTGGGATCGAGCACGAAATTGGGCGCAGTTTGCGTCAAGACGCCGGATTCGAGTCGCGCGATGACGAGATGGGCGGCGGCGACAGCGAAGGCACCCGCAAGAAGCATCGAGCCCGCGAATCGCACGACGGCGGGGGGAAATGAAATCGCGGCCAGACGGGCGCGAAGACCAGCCAAGCTGAAGGCAGGCGCGTCGCCGCGCAGGGAGCGAGCGCAGGCGAAAATCGCGACGACCAGCGCTGTCACCATCACCGTGCCGATGAAATCGTGAATGTGATCGACGGACGCGATTCCGTGAAGCGCAGCCTGGATGGAAAGGGTAAACGTCCGCGCGAGGTTAGTGATCACAGCGAGGATCACGGCCACGGCGAGGAGAAAGAGGCGACGCCAGGGACGCAGAAGAAACCATTCGCCCATCGCCAGGCCGAACATCACTCCCGTCTGGAGCGACCGAATCCCGCTGCACGCCTCGGTGATTCCGACCGCGCCAGTTGGCAGCAGGATCGCGCCGCCCGCGACGTTAGCGGAAAATCCAAGAAGGCGAAGCAAACCGGCGGTTGCACCCGCCACGATCTGCATGAGACCGATCGTTGTCGGCTGCTCGAAGCGCGGCGGCCAGGGAGCGGCGACGAAAAAAAAGAGCAACGGAAATAACTCCGCGCGCAGAAGAGAGGAGCCGCCGAGCAAGCGGCAGAACGCTAGACTGAGGAAAACGGGGACGAAGGCGATCAGCCAGCTAACGATCACGGGAGACCAGACCTGTTCCCGTGCAAACTCCAGCGCAAAGATGCTGGCGGCGAGGACCCCCGCCGAAAGCACGACCATCAATGGGGCAATTTCGGGCGGAGACGCCAACGTTTTCGCTGACAAGAAACGTCTCGCGCCGAACGCGAAAACCAGCGGCGGCACCAACCAACCGTAGGAATAGTTGGGATTCCCCAGCCAATATTCTCCCAGACTCCAGCAAGCCCAGAGCCAGACGGCCAGCAACAACAGTGCGACTGGCCAGCTTGCGCCCCTGCCACTCTTTTCCCCTGACACAGCTCGATTGAAGCAGGAACTGTTCAGCGGCGAAATATTTCCCTCAATTCGAAAAATCGATCGTGCCCGAAACAGATGGAAAACACTTGGTCGACGCGCGGTTGAATGGCACAATCGGCGCCTACTTGAGATGACCAAAACGCTCGCAAATGCTACGCGCGTAAAATTTTGGGGCGTGCGCGGAAGTATCCCTACGCCCGGCCCAAGCACCGTCCGCTACGGCGGAAACACGACCTGCGTCGAAGTCCGCGCCGACGGCGAGATCATTGTCCTCGATGCCGGCTCCGGCATTCGCCTTCTCGGCCAATCACTTCAGCGCGAATTTGGCGACGCGCCGATCTCACTCGCCCTCCTGGTCAGTCACGCCCATTGGGATCACATCCAGGGTTTGCCCTTTTTCCAGCCCGCCTACAGTCCGAAGAACAAAATTCGCGTTTTCGGCTACGACGGGACAAAGACGCGTTTGAGCGAATGTCTCGCCGGCCAGATGGAATCGCCCTTCTTTCCCGTGAGCATGGCGGAGTTGCCCGGTAAGATTGCGATCGAGGAGCTAACGAGCAGCGACTTCCAGATCGGCAAAGTGCGCGTCTGCTCGAAGTTTTTGAATCATCCCGGCGTCTGTGCGGGCTACCGCCTCTACACCAGCGCGGGGTCCGTCGCCTTTCTGCCGGATAACGAGCCGTTCGATCAGTTGGACGCGCAGTTGCACAACCGCGGCCTGGCCAACAGCGGCCATCAATTCAAAACGCCCGGGGAAGAACGCGCGGATTTGGTCGAATTCCTGCGCGGCAGTGACGTGCTGATTCTCGACGCGCAATATACGGACGAGGAATACCAGACCCGCATCGGCTGGGGCCACGGCTCAGTCAGCACGGTCGTTTCGCTGGCGGCGGACGCCGACGTGAAACGGATGTTCCTTTTTCATCATGACCCGAACCACGATGACGCCGCCGTCGATCGCATGGTCGAGAAAGCGCGCATGCAAATCGCCCAGGTTGGAAAATCGATCTCCGTCGAAGCGGCGCAGGAAGGTAGCGAGATCATCTTGCGCTGACTGCTTGTCTTGAAAGCGCCCGCGATTCGGCGCATACTTCATTCCCCGCTTTTGCCTCGTGGTGTAACGGTAGCACCAGAGATTCTGGATCTCTTTGTCAAGGTTCGAATCCTTGCGAGGCAGCGCTACTCCCGCTCTCGCGACGGCGTTTCTGGAAAAAGGTGCGCAGGATTTCGCCGCACTCCGTCGCGAGGACGCCCTTGTTGATATCGCAGCGATGATTCAGTCCCGGCATTTGCAGGAGATTGAGCAGGCCGCCGGCAGCGCCCCCGCGCGGATCGTCGCAGCCAAAAATTACCCGCCGCAACCGCGCGTGCACGGCGGCGCCGGCGCACATGGGACATGGCTCTTTTGTGACAACAAGTTCGCAGTCGTCCAAACGCCAGTCACCGACCGCGGCGGCGGCCTGGGTAATGGCGAGTATCTCCGCGTGCGCGGTTGGATCTTTCAGCAGCTCTACCTGATTCCAGCCGCGCGCAATCACCCGACCACCGCGCGCGATAACCGCGCCGATCGGCACCTCACCATTTTCACCGGCTTTGACCGCCAGGCGAAGCGCCTCGCGCATCAAGGCCGGATCATCGCGATAAAGCAGGTCCATCGCGGGAACGATAGGGCGAAAACCGGCCTTTGCCGCTCGTGATTTTCTTTACAAAGAAACGCCGCTCTAACACTCTCTCGTCATGCGCCTTTGCCTGGTTTTCGTCCTGCTCGCCCTGGCGTCGAACGCGCGGGCGCAGAAACAAGAGCGCAGCCTGGTCGATCGCCTCCTGAAGCCTGACACATCGCTGACCAACACCGACTTCAGTCGTTCGTTTGACGCCGGAAAATCCGCGCGCACCGCCAGCGCTTCCACACGCGCCTTTTACGTTTCCGAGAGCAAACTGGCCAGAAATTTCACCAGCCAACGCAGTTTCATCACGCATCCAGCGCCGACCAAATCGTTGCCGGCGAAGGCCGCGACCCTGGCCACCGCCTACGCAGCCAATGGCTACGCGACGCGCTCGTCATCGCAACCGATGCGCCCTTATCCCGTTAGCACAACGGCGACGCAGTCCTACGCGGGAAATCGCGCCTTCACGGTGACGGGGAAGAGCCAGAAGGCGCTCGATCGTCGAAATCCGCCCATGACCATCGAGCAGGTGCGTGAGCTCCTGAACAAGAACAAGTAGAGTTCCGCGATGGTCCCGGAACCGCTCGCCCATGCCTTACGCGGGGCGGCCAAAGTCGTTAGCGAAGAGGAACTCCGCGCCAAGCTAAATCTTGGGCGGCCGCTGCGGATCAAACTCGGCGTCGATCCGACCAGTCCTGACCTTCATCTTGGTCATTCTCTCTTGCTGAGGAAGCTCCGCGATTTTCAGGAGCTGGGACATCAGGCAGTTTTGATCATCGGCGATTTTACCGCGCTGATCGGCGACCCAAGTGGCCGCTCGATCACGCGGCCGCAGATTTCGCACGAGGAAATCGAGCGCAACGCCGCCACCTACCGTGAGCAGGCGTTCAAGGTCCTCGAGGAAGCGCGGACCGAGGTCGTCTACAATAGCAGCTGGCTGGGGAAGCTCCGCTTTGCCGATGTGCTGCGCCTGAACAGTCGCGTGACTCTGCAACAAATGCTGCACCGCGACGATTTCCGGGGGCGCTGGGAAAAACAGCAGCCCATTCACGCGCACGAAATTCAATACCCGATCATGCAGGGCTGGGACTCGGTCATGGTCAACGCCGACGTGGAACTCGGGGGCACGGATCAGCTCTTCAATATTCTCGTCGGGCGCGATCTGCAGCGCGCAGAAGGGCAGCCGGAACAAGTTGTTTTGCTCATGCCGATTTTGGAAGGGCTCGATGGGGTCCGAAAAATGAGCAAGAGCCTGGGCAACTACATCGCACTGACTGACTCGCCCGACGAAATGTTTGGCAAAATCATGAGTATTTCCGATGAACTGATGGAGAAATATTATTCGCTCCTGCTTCATCGGGCGATGCCACCGGGAACGCATCCGCTCGAGGCGAAAAAGACGCTCGGCCAGGAGATTGTCTCGACCTACCACTCAACCGCGCTCGCCGAGAAAACCCGCGCGGCGTGGACCGTGCGCTTCAGCGAACGGCGACTGGACGAGGCGGAGCTGCCCGCGTTCCCCGCGCGGACCGGTGATGCAGCCGCCGTCGTAGTGGCAGCGTTTGGCACTTTCAAACTTGCCAAGTCCCGGAGCGAAGCTAGCCGCTTGATTCGCCAGGGCAGCGTCCAACTCGATGGCAAGAAACTAAGCCAGCCGGGGGATCAGGTTTCATTAAGCCCGGGACAGACTTTGCGTCTCGATAAGACGCACGCGGTCAGAATTACCGCGGCGTAACCGTACGCAAAGAGGCGCGGCACCGCTGCCGCGCCCCTCTTGCTTGTTTCCCCTACTACCTACGCCGCAACCGGCTGGAAAATCGGCAGCATCGCTGCCGGCTCTGCATACGGAGCAGCGATCCCCTCAAAGTGCGATCTGATGCTGCTTAACTCCGAATTTACAAACGCGTCGACGAAACCGACGCGACGATCGAGCCACGCAAAAAATTTGTTTTGGATCTCGTAGTGCACCGCCAGCGTGATCTCCGTGCAATACGGACGGACCTCGGCGAAATCCACAATTCCGGTGATATCGATATTCCCGCCGACTGATTCAAAGGCGGTATCGTTTTCCGACTGGCTATCAACCGCCAGCAGGACGGTATGCGCCTGAAACCCCAACGGACCCCGGAAACAGAAGTCGACCGTCTTCGAAGAAGTGACAGTCGCTTTCGTGACCATGACGAACTGCCGCCGATACGAATGGATACTCGCCAGACGAGCTTTGCATTCCGACAGCGACTGACCCATGTGCAATGTTTTTTGTAGGAGCATAAGATTGGCTGATTCTCTCAGGACAGCCTTAGCAATGGAGGTGCCACTGCTTCTTACGAGGGAAGAAAAGGCTTTCTCCCGGACAAAGTGTCATTTTAGAAACAAGAGTGTAACGTTATCGAACACGCTTTTCTGACACTTCGATACATCCGCCGCTCGACTCCGTTCCGAATAGAGTTGGCGCCCAAGCGAAAATCGGGAGGAATCGCGCTGTGCGCTTTTCGCGGCGCTACGCCGCCGCCTGAGAGGCCGCACTTGCCAGTGTCCCGGCCATCGACCGAAAAATAATCGCTCCGTCCTCGCTGCCCAGCCGAGGATCGCACGCGCGATCAGGATGAGGCATCAACCCAAACACGTTGCCTTTTTCGTTCAGAATGCCGGCGATGTTGTCGACTGAACCGTTCGGATTCGCTTCCCCGGTCACCAGACCCCGCGCGTCCGAATATCGCATCAAGATTCGCCCCTCACCCGACAACCGCCGCAGCGCATCTTTGTCCGCGAAATAACAACCTTCACCGTGCGCAATCGGCATCTGCAAGACGGTTCCGACCGCGCACCCACGCGAGAACGACGTCTCGGCGCGCTCAACGCGGAGATTCACCATCTCGCAGACAAAACGAAGGCCGCGATTGCGCACCAGAGCGCCCGGGAGCAGCCCGGCCTCGCACAACACCTGAAAGCCGTTGCACGTGCCCAGGATCATTCGACCTTCCTTCGCTGCCTGCACCACGGCGTTCATCACCGGGGAGAAACGAGCGATGGCGCCACACCGCAGATAATCGCCAAAGGCGAATCCGCCCGGCAACACGATCGCGTCAAAACCAGTGAGCGACGTCTCCTTGTGCCAGACGTACTTCGCGCTCATGCCCTCCAGCCCGTTGATCGAGCGCAGGCAATCCTGGTCGCAGTTCGAACCCGGAAATTGGATGACTGCAAACTTCATTAACGCAAACGCGATCGCCGTTCCGCGTGATAATCGTTCACCACCAGGCAAGCGTGAATCACCCCGGGAATCCAACCCAGCAGGGTCAAGAGCAGGCTGAGCAGGAAACTTCCGATCCGGCCGGTCATCAAGACCGCGACCGGCGGCAGGACGATGCAGAAAAAATAACGTAAGGCCTTCATTCCACCTCCAAATGGTAATCTTCGATCACCGGGTTCGAGAGCAAGTCGCGACAAAGTTCACGGAGCCGCTCCTCGCTGCCGTCGCCCTCCACTTCGATCTCGAGGAATTTTCCAATACGGACGTTTTTCACTCCGGGCATGCCCAGATGCTGCATGGCTTCGCGCACCGCGGCGCCTTGCGGATCCAGCACCGCCGCTTTCGGCATGACGACCACCTTTGCTCTCATGTGCTGAAATGTAGAAGCACCCGTCATTTGCACAAACGGCTTGTGCGCGCCAACACTCACCTTTTTCGCTTCGAGATCGCCGCCGCTTTCTCGCGCTTGATCCCCGCTGGTTTTTTATCTTCGCGCAGCCCGAGAAAAACCGGCTGCCGCAATTTTCCGTCGTGGGTCCATTCCGAAAATTTGACCTGGCAAATCAGTTGCGGCCTGGCCCAAGTGCATCGCCGCAACTCCCCCGGCGTCAGTCCCGCAAATCCTGTTCGCGCCGAAAGATCATCGAACGGCGAATGATCGATTTTCATTTTCACCAGGATGCGATGGAGGGTGGCGAGAGATTTCTCGTTGAAGCCCGTGCCGACTTTGCCGGCGAAAACGAACTTCCCTCCTTCGCGATGGCCCACGAGCAAAGCTCCAAAATATTTTCGAGCCCCCGCGGGCGGCGTGAATCCGCCGATCACGAATTCCTGCTCGTTCACGCACTTGATTTTGATCCAGGCGCCGCTCCGGCGGCCGGCTTCGTAGAGCGAGCGTCGCTGTTTGCCGACAATTCCTTCCAAGCCGCGCCGTTCGACTTCCTGCAACAATAATTTCGGATTGCCCCCCAGTTCATCCGAGAAGCGAATGACGTCGTTTTCTTCGGGCAGAATCTCCCGCAGCGCCTCGCGGCGCTCTACCAACGGCAATCCGAGCAAACTCCGTCCACCGAGCTGAAGAAGATCGAAAGCGTAGAGAAGCAGCGGAGCCCTCTCGCTCGCGTTTTCCATGTTCTGGAGCAGTTGGAAGGAGGATCGACCCTCGTCGTCCAGCGCCACTACTTCCGAGTCGATCACATACTCGTCCGCCGCGATCGCCGCGCACGCACTCGCCATCCCCAGGAAACGCTTGTTCAGGTTATTTTGGTTGCGCGAGAGAAGCTCGATCTTGCCGCGATTTTTGATCACAAGCGCGCGGATACCGTCGAACTTCAATTCGTAGAGCCAATCGCCCGCCGTCGGCGGCTCCTCGACCAAGCGGGGCTTCATCGGTTCGACAAAAGCGGCGCGCGCTTTCGGAAGTTTTCCCAATCCATTCGGCTCGATCGTTTCCCTCTTTTTCTTCCCCTTGCTGGAAGCCGCGCGCGCGATCCGCGCCTTGAACGAATCCTTTTTCCCGGGCCGATTCGATTGCCACTCTGCGTCGCGATCGGAAGCGATTTGTTTCATCGTTCGGCCACTCGTCACCGACTGATCATCTCGTTTGGCGGAGAGCGGTTTCATTCCCCCGCCCGTCTTCATCAGCAGCCACTGATTCTTGTCGCCTTCGTTCTTGATCCGAATCAGGGCCCATTCTCCCTGAATTTTTTCGCCGTGCAGAATGACGTGAAATTTTCCCGCGCGCAGTCCCGCCAGCGGACTCTCGGCGTGCGTGACCTCGTAGGTGCCGCGATCCCACACCATCACGGTGCCGCCGCCATATTGACCCG